>JAISOF010000019.1 GCA_031275815.1 Candidatus Nomurabacteria bacterium | reverse complement strand
ACAGGGCTCTTCAATCTGTGACGACAGATTGAAGCGAGGAACCGACTGCCACCAATAACGATTGGCTGGCACGGTTCTGTACCTGTGAATGTGGGTGGTTGTGCAACAAGACCGGCAGGGGAATTGCCCCAACAAAACCACCCATGCGGGCAGATATTTACATTTTTTACAAAATATGCTTTAATAAACTCGGTATGTGGGCGCACTTTGAAAGGAGGTCCTAAAGATGGCTGGATGCAAGATACTTGTGGCTTCTGAAGTCGCAAAGACCAACCGCAAGTCTTTTTCCCAAATTATCACTGACAGCTACAGTCTCACCGACGAAGTTTACAACGATTATCCAAAACATTTTGAACTTTTCTGGACTAAGTATGTTCCTGGTATTTTCAAAAATGAAAGACAGATCGTTGCGGCATACGTTGACGGCTGTATCGCTGGTGTCGCTATCCTCAAAAAAACGGCGAGGAAACCAAATTATCCACCCTGTACGTCTCAGAAAAGTTCCGCGGGCAAGGTGTCGGAGACAGCATTCTTGGCGAATCTTTTGGATGGCTGGGCACAACCAAACCCCTTGCCAGCATCGTTTGGCATCGGGTCGACAAGTTCAAGTGGCTTATCAAAAAATATGATTGGTTGCTGACGCAGGTTCTCGAAAATGCCAATCTGAAAGAGTTTGTCTATAACGGCGACCCCGCACAAGACCCCTAAGGTTGACCTCGTCAACCCTGTTTTTTCTTGGATTCTGCGATGGCTAAAGCCCAGAATGACGGGGGGTGTTTTTTGCATTTTGCAAACGCGCCATTCTTTGATACAATAAACTTAGTGTTGCTAACCCAGAGAAAGGAAATTGTGGAGGAAATTAGTGCAAAAATTGCGGAAACCATCAAAGCAGAGTTTGATATTGATGTCAAGCCAGAGCTCAGTTTCCCTGACCCCAGTTTTGGAGATTTTTCGACCAACGTGGCTTTGCAACTTGCGAAAGAGTTGAAAAAATCCCCGCGCGAAATTGCGGAGCAGATTATTGCCAAACTGACAACAGAGGGGTTCAAACTTGACCTTGTTGGCAATTTTACCACAAGCGAGATAAAATGTCAAGTAGCGGGCGCGGGTTTCATCAACATCACCTTGTCCGACAACCTCTTGGCGAGCTTCATGGATCAAACCTATCAATCCCAAAAATACGCTGGCAAAGTCGTGGTGAGTGAGTTTTCCGATCCCAATCCGTTCAAGATTTTGCACGTCGGACACCTGTACACCAGCATTATGGGCGATGCCATTTCCAACATCGTGGAGGCGGCCGGCGGGACGGTGCACCGCGTCAACTTTGGTGGCGACGTTGGGTTGCATGTGGCAAAGGCGATGTGGGGCGTTGAAAAGGAGCTGGGTGGATTTGACGAAACCAAATTGACAAAAATTGCGAAAAATCAGCGCTCCGATTGGTTGGCGAAATGTTACGTGTTGGGAACGGCGGCGTACGACGACGATGAAGCTGCAAAAAGCGCTATCACCGACCTTAATAAAAAGCTTTACGCGGTGCACACCGAGAATGACCACATTTCGGCGTTGGCGAAAGTTTATTGGACGTGTCGCAGTTGGAGCTATCAGTATTTTGACGATTTTTATGAGCGCGTGGGGGTGAAGTTTGAGAAGTATTATCCAGAGTCAGAGGTGGCGGGTTTGGGGTTGGAAATTGTGGAGCGTGAGGCGAAAAAGGGCGTGTATGAGTCAAGCGACGGGGCGTTGGTGTTCAAGGGCGAGCCGTACGGTTTGCACACGCGGGTGTTTGTGAATCAGGCGGGGCTGCCGACTTATGAGGCGAAAGATGTGGGGCTGATTGAAACGAAGTGGCGGGATTACCAGTTTGATGAATCCATTGTGATAACAGGGGCGGATATTACGGAATATATGAAAGTAGTGTTGAAAAGCGTGGAGCAATTCAGCCCGAAATTGGCGGAGCGCACGCGGCATATCACGCACGGCAATGT
This sequence comes from Candidatus Nomurabacteria bacterium, assembly GCA_031275815.1. GTDB lineage: Bacteria > Patescibacteriota > Saccharimonadia > Saccharimonadales > Saccharimonadaceae > JAISOF01. The sequence goes on along the minus strand of JAISOF010000019.1, from coordinate 43,250 downwards.
GAAGTTACCGGGTGCGGTGAAGATGAGCAGTCGGAAAGGGAACTTTTTGAAAGCGGTGGATGTGCTGGACATGGTGGAGCAGGCGGAGCGCGAGGTCAGCGATGATGCAAACGAGGCGATGATGCTCGGTGCGGTGAAGTATGCTTTTTTGAAGAACCGGTTGGAGGGTGATATTATTTTTGATTTGAAAGAGTCGGTGAGTTTGCACGGCAATAGCGGGCCATATTTGCAATATTCCTTGGCGCGCGCCAAGTCGATTTTGCGGAAAGCTGAGGCGAAGACAGAAAGTGATGAAAATGTCAAGTTGGATAAGTGGGAGCGACGACTGTTGTTGAAGTTTGTGGAGTGGCGAGTGGCTTTGCAACGGGCGACTGATGAGCTTGCGCCTCATCATATTTGCACGTATTTGTATGAGCTTGCGCAAACTTTCAGTCAGTTTTATGAAAATGACAGGGTGGTTGGGGGCGAAAAAGAGTTTTTGCGTCAAAAATTAGTGCAAAAATACATCGCTATGTTGGAAAATGGGTTCAGGCTGCTTGGGTTGCCGACGGTTGAAAGGGTGTGAAACATGCGTGGCGGGGTGGAAGTTGGCGCACCGGAAAAACGGCGGGTGGCTGGCGCCAAAAAACAACTGCGGCGGGCGTTGTGGTTTTTGGTTTTCAGCGGGGTGTTGTGGTTTTCGGCGATTTTGGCAGTGGTAATGGGGCATTCGGAACGGGAGGCGCCGGAGCTTTTGGTGGCAGAAACGGCGGTCAACAGTGTGGTGGCGGAGGTGCCAGAAGTAGTGGTTGAAGAAGCGAGGGCGCGCTGGTTGATGACGGGAGACGTCTTTTTGGGCAGAGCGGTCAACTCCAATGCCAGAAAAAGCGCCTTGAAGACAGCGCAACCGTTTTCCAAGTTGCACACTTTTCAACGAGAAAATTACACGGATTGGATTGCCAATCTGGAGTGTCCCGTCACAAACAACGGGCATAACGAATATTTGGAAATGGAAAAGCTGATTTTCAACTGCGATCCTGATTATCTGCCGGAAATGCAAAAATGGTTTTCGGTGGTGTCTTTGGCGAATAACCACACCAACAACCAAGGAGCGGCGGGGTTTTTGGAAACCCAGCAACACCTTGCAGAAAACCAAATCCAATATTTCGGCACTTATGATCGTTATGATACAGAGCAGATTTGTAATGTTGTAAAAATTACAACATTAGTTGGGTTTTCCGACGGCACTGAAGAACAGTTCAAATTGCCCTTTGCTTTTTGCGGCTTCCACTTGGTGTTCGGTGAGATACCAGAGCCGTCCCTGCAAGAAATTGCGAAGTGGAGCGCAGTTTTGCCGGTGATTGCTCTGCCACACAGTGGCGTTGAATACCAAACGCATTCCAACGCCACTCAAGAGGCAACTTTTCGTAAAATGATTGAGCTTGGAGCGGACATGGTGATTGGATCGCACCCACACGTCGCTCAGAATGCGGAAGTTTATCACGGCAAACTCATCGCTTATTCGCTCGGCAATTTCATTTTTGACCAGTGGAAGGCGCCTTATGAAACGTTTTCGGCGGTCATAGATGTCGAAGTCGATTTGACGGACAGCAAAGACGTGGAAGAGTGGGCAAAAGCCGACTGCCAGACTTTGTTCGCTTGTCAGGAGTATCAGAGCTCTTTTGGTTTGGACAAATTAAGCCCTGCGTATAATTTCGATATTTTGTCAAGCTCCAATGCTTCCAAAATCACGGAAAAAGGCGACACGAAGACTCTCGAAACTATCAAAAACCGTTTGGGGATATAGCTAACTTCAAAAATCACATTTGCCACCTCTAAACAAAAGCAACCCTTTTTCAAATCACATTTCGCATTTTTGGAAATGGCGCGCTTTTCTCAAATCACATTTCACGCCTCCGAAAAGATTGCGTGCCCGTTCATTTTTCGCAAGAAAAACCCTCTGTTCTTCCAAAAAGAGGGTTTTCTGTGATGACAAGGTGAATTACCGAATGGTGACGATGGTTTCTTTGGTCTTGATTTTATTCAAGGTGATGGTCAAAATGCCATCCCGCAGTACGGCGTCCACACCCTCTTCGGACACGTCGACTGGGAGCTTGATTTGCTTTGAAAACTCACCCCAGTAGCACTCTTGAATGTGCCACTTGACGACGTCGGTTTCTTCGCCGCCGGAGATTTTGCCGGTAATCGTCAGAGTTTGATCCGAAACGGACACGGCAACCCGTAAATCCTCTTTTCGGACACCCGCAGTTCGGGCTTTGACGACAAGTTTATCGGCTGTTTCATAGACGTCAACCGCTAACTCCATGAGAAAATCCTCTTCTCCACCTGTTGGTTGTTGTTCTTCCCACCCTGTTGTTGCGACCGTTTCGTTGGCGACAATTTCGTTCGTCGCGTTTTCGTCATCACTCAAAAACGCGGCGGTTAATTCGTCTGCCATCAAAAGATCATTTTCTTCTTTGCGAGCCATTTTTTCCTCCACTTAGGCTTACTGAATATAATAATACCGTAAGTAAGATGTTTAATCAAGAGTTTATTTGGCAAAATGTGAAAATTACACTTTTTATGGTTGCTTTAAGGGGTAAAATCCGGCAAAATGTCAGTATGGAACGCCTATTTGACCTGATTATGCCGGAATATTGCGTGATTTGCGGCGCGCGCGGAAGGGCGCTTTGCGACGCTTGTCAACAGGAAATCATTGAAGAAAGCAGCAATTTTTGTTTGGAGTGCGGTAATTTCATTGTGGATAACTGCCACGATTGCCGTTTGCCTTACCAAAAGTCTTATGCGGTGGGTTTTCGCGACGAAACTATTGGCGCAATTGCTGAAAAGTTCAAGTTTTCGAAAAAACGCAGCCTTGCTCACCATATTGTCGACATTTTGGTGAGTATTTTGCCAGACTTTTCGCCAGATGTGGTGATTGTGCCCGTTCCCACCATTAAAAAACACGTTCGAGTGCGTGGGCTGGATCACACAAAGAAAATTGCAAAAAAGTTGGCAAAAGCCAAAAAGTGTCAGTCCTTGCCCCTGATTTTGCGCGCAAATGATTCGGTGCAAGTGGGAGCAAACGCCAAACAGCGCCTTGAGCAGGCAAAGAAGGCGTTCAAAATCAACGAAAAAGTGTTGAAAAAAGTGCTGGATGACGGGGGCGAAGTGGTTTTATATGACGATATCTCCACCACCGGAAGTACCATCAAAGAATGCGCCAAGTTACTGAAAAAGTCCGGTATCAAGCATATTTCGGTGGCAATCTTGGCAAAAAACCGCTAGCTACCCCTCCAGCTTTTCGATGACGAAGTTCACGAGGGCATAAGACAAGAATACAATAATCAGCCCAATAATGGCATACATCACGGTGTTTTTGGCATCAACCACCTTTTTGGAGTCGCCACCGGACAAAATATAGCGTAGGCCACCATAAATTAACATAAACACTGATACGATGCCAATCACCACCAAGATGGTGTTGGTGATTTGGGTGAACGTGCCGTTTTCGCCGAACAAATCGGCGGGCATGCCCTTGCCACGCGCAGCGTCAGCGCCCTCTTTCAGCGGCGAAGCCAACGCGATGCTCCGCCCAATCAACATTGCGCCCACTGCTCCTATTCCCGTTACAAACCTGAAGACCTTTTTCAAAACTCTATTACGCATATTGCTTACATTATATCACAAAAAATATAAAAAGGAAGTCTTTTGCACCACAGGGCCTATTATTTGTGGACACAAGCATTCACACCCAAAGGTAACTGTGGTATAATTCCGATGTTCGATTTGTTCGAATGGTCTTTCACAATTAGTTAGGTAAATGGCATATTTGGTGATATAATGTATTCATCAGAGTCGCGGAGGAATGATTATGGAGATTTTGCACAGGCGAGATGGGATTTTTTCCAAGAAAATTGAAGGCACAGAAGTAACATACCATCTTTTTGACGAATTTGAAGTTCACGAAAACGAAGTGCCACCAGGCACTATACAATCTTGGCATCATCATGACATCATAGAGGAAATTCTTTATATTATCTCCGGTAGCATGAAAGCCCATTGGAAAGACGGCGGCAAAGAGTTTAAGGAAAAAGTCCGACGAGGTGATGTAATCAGAGTCGGAAATCTACCACACAATTTTGTAAATACATCAAACAGAACCTGTCGTTTTGTGGTTTTTCGCTTTGTGCCAACAGGCGAAAGCAAGAAAGACTTGATAAAAAACGATAAAATCCTTGATTGAGAAAGTAGGTGAAAACTAATGGAAACCGCTACGGCTTTTGCGCCGGGAAGGATTTGTCTTGCTGGCGAAGACTTAGATTGGATCGGCGGATCGTGTATCTTATGTGCTATTGATTTGGGGACGAATGTTGAGGTATCAGCGTCAAAGCAGCCGCATGTCTTTGAGATAATAGCGCTTGGGTCGGTTAATAGTAGACTTTTGCTGCCAGATAATAGAGTGGGGTGTTACTCGTTGCATATTTTAGATTATGTCAACGCGTCAGTCAAAGTCCTACGGGACTTTGGCGTTAATGTGGAATCTGTCACCATAAAAATTAGCTCAAATTTACCATCAAAGGCTGGTTTGGCAAGCAGTGCGGCCTTGACGGTTGCCGTCATTAAAGCTTTGTGTTCTTATAGTAAGATTGCCCTTAGTAGTTTGCAAATAGCTCACTTAGCTTTTCTGGTTGAAAAAGATGAATTAAAAACTGGTGCTGGTCAAATGGATCAATATTCTTGTGCTGTTGGTGGTTTAATCTATATCGATTGTGGCACCATCCCACCACTGAATCTTGAAAAAATCCCCGTGGTTAAGAGCAATATTATGATAGTTGACACCCTTACCCCGCGCAACACATCTGACATCATAAGGCACAAGAGAGAACGGTTTGTGAATAACGATCCAAGTTTCCTCAAGTATGTCAACAAGACTAAAATTCTTGTAGACGAAATGCATAGTGAACTTATTTCCGGAAGACCAGATATCAAATTGTTGGGCAGATTACTAAACCAGTGCCACCAAACACTCAGAGATGATATGAAAGTATCAACTGATACGATAGAGAAATGTGTTAGTATTTTACTAAATAATGGTGCTTTTGGAGTTAAAATTACTGGGACTGGTGCAGGTGGGTGTGTTTTTGGGCTTGTTCCTGATGGTGATTGTCAAAGCGTCCGAGAAAAGCTTATGGAGCTTGCTGTAAAAGTATATGTTTCGAAACCGTTTGATTATGAGCAAGTAGGAGGGTAGGGATAATGTCGGTTTTAAATTTTATTGGTAAGATATTACAACCAGCGGTACGGCCAAGATTAGAAGAGTACATCAATCACGGCTCCTGCTCTGGACCAGTGGTCGTTGAACTTGACCCCACAACGTCATGCAATTTCCAATGTCCTGAGTGCATCAATAAGCCTTTGATAAACAAGGGAGAGATTTCGACCGCACGAATTCGTGGTCTAATTGCCGAATTTGCGCGTTGCGGAGTCAAAGGAGTGATATTTATTGGCGGCGGAGAACCGCTTAACCACCCTGGGATGTCTAAATTAATCCCTCTCTGTAAGGATTACAATATCAGTGTCGGATTGACTACTAATGGACTTCTCATTAATCGATGTAAGGATGAGATATCCGAACACGTGTCCTGGACTAGGATCTCGGTGGATGCTGCCAGTCAAGAAACCTTTTCCATATTTCGACCATCTAATGTTAGTAATTCGTTTTTAAAAGTTATTAAAAATATTAATGAATTGACTGAAGCCAGCAAAGGTATCGTAGGGTATAGTTTTCTAGTAATTGAGCGCGAAGATATTGGTGGGCTACTAACGAATGCCCACGATTTGTTCAGAGCGGCTTGTTTGGCTCGTGAAATAGGTTGCGATTACTTTGAGTATAAACTCATGGTCGATGGTAATCATAGTTTAGTGCCCCTGTCACCATATACTCGTTCAGTCTTAAAAGAGCAAATTGATATGATGGACGGGCTAAATAGCAAGTCGTTCTCGGTTATTTCGAACTGGTCTGCTCAATATTTGCTAGATAATCCTTCTCAATCCCAACCGAAGGATTACACATTTTGCCCAGCTATGGAATTTAGGACATTAGTAACTCCTAGCGGGATATACCCGTGTCCTTATAAACGAGGGTCGGACAATTTTCGGCTAGGTTCAGCAGACGAAGAGTTTGATAAATACTGGAAGTCAACCGATATGGGTGTTGCAAAAGCAAAGGTTAATCCGAGCAGGGACTGCAAGTTTTATTGCATACGTCATGAGTTAAACCTGTTGCTTCTCTCAATGCTGAAAAAGCAAGATATTGCCGAGCTTGAATTATCAGAAAACACGGGCAATGAGCGTGTGACAGACGATGTGTTTATATAAACCTAACTTGATAGGCAATAAAAGCCGTAATGGATTTATTGCACCCAATAAGCCCTAGTGATATCATTACGTCACTGGGGTTTTAAATGTTTGAAAAATACTAAGGTAACCTACCCCAAGCCCAAATAGGCCATAGACACTTTCCCTATAAACAAGTATGCCGCCCAACACAAAATGGTTTCACTGCCGCTCGTAATCAGATTTTCAAGATTCAGCAATTTTTGGCGCTCCTCCACATCGCCCACAGCGCCGACCTTGACACCGGTGGCGGCCTCCACTGCGCCTTGCACAGCTTGTTCGGTCACCAGCCCACGCCCGACTTTACCGGCGGTCATCTCCAATAGTTGGATTGAACTGCGCGGTTGAGCGATATCTTGGATGTATCGCTCAGAAAGACGGTACACCTCTTTTAGCGCCTGATACCTAAACGTTACTTTGTGGTGAAACTCAATATTGATAATCTGATTTTGCACAATTTTCATGACGCCAGCCGCGTCCGGTGGCTGGACTTGCAGGCGGTTGAATGTGGACGCCAGCGCGGGATTGCGCTCGGTGATTTGCACAAAACGCTGCTCGTCCAACGTCAGAATCAGCCGGATGGCGCCGCTTTCCAAAACCGGCAACAAAATGTTCGTGATGTCGACCGACCCAGTGCCGTCTTCAAAAAACAACTGGGCATTTTCCAAACAAATAATCACATTTTTGGCGTGAAACGCCTCAACCAGCACGCGGTTCACCAAGTTTTCCAGCTCGCCCCGCCCGCTCGCGGCACCGAGCAGTGCCGTCGCGTCCAAGCTGATGACTTGTCGGTATTTGAGATTTTGTGGCAATTTTGCCGCCGCGTCCATCAGCTCTTCGGCAAACATCTCAACAATGGTGCGCTTGCCGCTGCCCAGCGCCCCGACCAACGCGGCATTTTGCGCTCCGCCACCGCTGAAAACGTCTATCATGTTTTGAATCAGTTGGGTGTGTGCGGGCAGGCGCACGTTAAAACTCCGCCCGCCGGCGTATTTGGTGGACAAGTTGACGCCGTATCTCTCCAAAGTCGGGATGTATCCAAACGACCAATCGCGGGCAATGCCACCAGTCAGTTTGGGTTGGTGGTGAGCGGCAATCAGGCGGGTCAAGTTGAGGTGCCATGCTGCGCCTTCCAAGATGTCGTTTTGGTCGAGATGGAGGGTTGAGAGGATAGGGGAAAGCGGCGGTTGGGTCTGGATGAGGGCTGCCACGACGGTGGCGGCTGACAGGGGTTCGTCAGGTCGGGACAGGGATTGGTGCAAGCGCCACGCCGTTTCCCAAACCGTCGGGACGGCGGCTTGGTCGTCGCTGCTTGAATCTTGCAGATATTTCAGTGGAATACCAAAGCGCGCCTGAAAAAATTGCCCGCCGTCAGTTTCGGCGACTGCGGTGGCGATGTCACGGGGCGAGGGGTCGGCGGGGAGTAGCCCCAACAGGTCGCAATCAAGCAAATTGGACAGGCTGTCGGCGGTGGGAGGCAGCTTGGCAAGGTCGCGCACTTGCCAAACATAAAGCATTATGGAATAAGCGGACAATGAAACCACTAACCACCCAACGGCGAACCCGAACATCAACAAAGTAGCTCCGCCAAGCGTCAACAAAAGTGCCACCGTCAGGCTGATAATTTTGAGAATCTTACCAAACCGGCGGTTGAAACGGGCTTTGACCGCACGCGAGTTTTGGTAATCCAACTTCAAATCCATGGCGTCCCCACCATCAGCATTAATACGACGCCGGCAACCGGCAACAGCGGCATCACAGGCCACAAAACCAGCCTCAGCAAGCTAATTATCAACAAAAAAAGTAGCGTCAATAGCCTAGCGATGATGGTGAAAGTTCTGACAACCGCGCCCACGCACCGCGAAAATAATTTGTCCAGCGCCACCTTGAACTTTTCGTCGATGGAGCGCCCCTGTTCGCTGGCGGAGATTTGGCGAAATGGGGCGAACAGGGTGCGGATGAGCAAAGGTATAGAAAAGGTGTCGCTCACTCGGATTAGCGACAACCTAATCTACCCGACTTGAGACCTCCAGCCGTGACCATACCACCATTTGAAAAACGCTGTTACCAACATAAGTATATTGTAGCATGTTTTGTTGGCGAGTGTTGATACTTTCGAGCTGGGTCAAGGGGGAATATTGACACTCATGCTGGAGTTATGTCAATTTATTGGGTATAATGGTAAAAAGGCACCAACTAATACGGAGGATACCAATGAGCAGGCAAAGCAATATTCAATTTTTTGAAAACAAACGCATCCGCACGGCGTGGGACGATAAGGGTTTGTAAGCAACTGAAAATGAAATCCGCCGAGCACGGAAGATGGAAAATAGAGTTTCAAATTAATGTGACTTCAAACCCAAAATGTGCTAAAATGTGAAAGTACGGAGGAGTACCCAAGTGGCTGAAGGGGACGGTTTGCTAAATCGTTAGGTTGGAGAAATCTGGCGCGGGAGTTCGAATCTCCCCTCCTCCGCCAATCCAGAGAAGATTATGAGAAAATTATATTGTTTTTCACCGCTTGCAATGCTTGTAACTTTTGTGATAGAGCTCACAGGGTCGGTTTATGCTTTGGTGCGGTACAGGATGAACCATGTGGGGCGCATAGTGGTGGCGTTGCTCGGCTTTTTGGGGTTGTTTCAGGTTTCAGAATATATGATTTGCGAAAAAGTGGGTGGCGTGGAGTGGTCGCGGATTGGATTTTTCGCGACGACCATGTTGCCGCCACTGGGGTTGTCGCTGGGGCTCGCGATATCTGGCCTCAAAAACCGGTTCACCAAAATCTTGAGACCGTTGATGTGGACGGCTTGCGGGCTGTTTTCGTTTTATGTGGTGTTTTGGCAAAACGCTATCACCTCTGAAGTCTGCTCCGGCAATTACGTGATTTTCCACACCAATGAAATTATGTGGCTGTATTCGGTGTATTATTTTTTGCTGTTGGGAATTGGGCTGGTCGGTAGTGTCTATCTCATCAAGAACACCAAAGACGCGAAAACCAAGAAAAGCTTGTTGGCACTAACGCTTGGAACGTTGGCGTTTTTGGTGCCAACAGTGGTGGTGAACCTGCTCAGCCATGAAACAATTGACGCCATCCCCAGCATTATGTGCGGTTTCGCGGTGATTTTCGCGCTGGTTTTGGTGTTTGTCGTCTTACCAACTTCGGGGCTGAAAAAATCGCAACCGACAGCGCCGCCCCCGTCAAACCGCCGCCATTAAACTTTTCGAAATTACTGCCCATACCCCGCATTAGTCCTGCCGTTACCCAACCGATAAATCGACCCGTCCTCGCGCATAATTTCCACACAAAACATCGCCGCGCCTTTGTGGTAATTGCAATTTTCGCCAGCGTGAATGTTAATCCAGCCAGTGTGGTCAACGGGCGTTTCGCTGTTAATCGTGATAAGATACGGCATTTGTTTGCCTGGATCAAAGAAATCCGTGATTTTTTCAAGATAATCGACGCGAAAACGCTCCAAATTGCCCTCGTCGGGGATTTGCCCCTTGTTGTTGGTTTGGTAATTTTGAATCTGTTGCACCACACCGTTCACGGCAGTTTCTCGACGCATGTTCCACTCCTCGATAGTGAACGGATTACGAATCCAACCAAACACCAAAAGTGCCAAAGCAAAATACGTGACAACGCCAAAACTGACCAAGCCGCCAAGTCCGGAGAAAAAGCGCGGGGTGACGCCCCATTTGAATGAAGTGACGCCAAAAATCAGCCCAATGACAGCCAGCCCAAGCCCAATCACCTGAAAAGTGAACCCGAGCGGCATCAAACAAGCGCCAGCCACCCCAAGCAATAAGCTACTACGGGAAAAGATTTTCTCTTTGCCCCAGCGACGATACTGCTGGTTGCGCGCCCGCCGGATATTTTTTTGTTCCATTTTGCGCAGTTGCCGCGCACGCTTTCTGACATCATTTATCATAAGCAACATTGTAACACATAAATAAATGTGCTACAATCATTATGTATGGATATGGAACAACAAGTTGCCACCGCACCGCAAGCAGCCATCATCAAATGGGAAGGGCAGGAGTTTGTTGTGCACAATCGCGGCAAGGGGTGGATGGCGGTGTTCGTGGCGATTACGTTGGCGCTGATTGGGCTGTCGATTTTTCTTCAAGCGTGGACGTTCACGGCTTTGATTGTGGTGAGCGCAGTGGCGGTGGTGGTGTATATCCGGCGTCCGGCGCGCATTATCAGATACGCTTTGAATAATGATGGGATTATGGCGGGTGAAGATTTTCACGATTTTGCAGAGTTCAAGCATTTTGGGGTGATTCAAGACGGCGCGCATTATTTTATCATGCTGGTGCCGACAAAACGGTTCAAGCCGGCGGTGACGCTGTATTTTCCAGAGGCGGTGGGCGAAAAATTAGTGGACGAGCTGGGTGCCAGATTGCCGATGGAGGATTTGAAATTGGACGCCATCGACAGACTCTTGCGCAAACTGAGGATTTAGTGGTAAAATAAAGTAAAATATAATTTATAAAGGGTGGAGTGAATATGGTGGATATAAAAGCGACAAAAACGACTAACGAAACAAGCGAGTTGGAAAAAGCCTTGGCGGGGATTGATGGCAACAAAGGCGACGGCGGGGCTGCTGTGGGCGCGCCTCTGGATTTCCAAGAAGCGCCGGTGCCGACAGTTGACGATATTTTATCCGGCAAAGACGCAACGACCGCCCCAGTAGCGGCTCCGGCGGGCTCTCTGAAAAGCATCAAAAACAGCGTGCTGTCCGACCTCAAACCTTTGGTGGGCAAAGTCAATTTGCCGGCTGACGAGCGGTTTGAACTTTTGATGCAGATTTTTGAGGTGACCAAAGACACCGGTCTGATTGAACAAGCCTATGCGGCGGCGAAAGACATCGCCGACGACACCATCAAGGCGGAGGCGTTGCTTCGGGTGATTCGTGAAATTGATAATATCGGTTAAAAGCTTGGTTCAAACACATAAATCGAAGGAAAACCCGTCGTTTCGTGCACATTTTTCAGGGGAAGTTTGGGGTGGTTTTACACATTTTTTGAGGGAAATCAAAAAACGCAACTCGCACTTTGCGCCTTTGAAAGGGTTGCGTATTTTTTGGTGTTTGGTTAAACTCCTTTGATGACAAACTCGACAACAGCATAAGCCAAAATCACCACAATCAAACCAATAATAGAGTACATGATGGTGTTTTTGGCGTTTTTGATTTCTTCGGGGGTGCCTCTGGAGATGATGTAACGCACCCCGCCATAAATCAGGAAACCGACCGCGATGATGCCTACGACAAGGAGCACGGTGTTTATGATTTGAATGACAGAAGTATTAAGGTCCCTGTCCAGCGTGTCATTATTGTCTTTAACTATATTAAGCCCTTCTTCAATGCCATCGGCCAAAACAACAGGCGCAGACAGCGACACAAGTCCCAGACCGAGTGTCGCTATCAAGCCAGCAATGATTATTTTAAGGCGTCTCATTTGCTGCCACCAATTGTTATTTAATCCTTCCAAGCACAAAGTTGACGATAGCAAACGCCAAAATCGCAACCACCAACCCAATAATAGCGTACATGATGGTATTTTTGGCGTTTTTGACTTTTTCGGCTTGCCCGGCAGAGGTTGTGTATTGCACACCACCATAAATCAAGAATGCAACTGATATCAAACCAATCACTATCAAGACTGTGTTGATAATTGCGGTTACCGTACCCATAAGATCACCCGACATACCATCTCCTTGCGCCTTACAAGCGCCTTGCTCCATTGGAGGAAGCAAATCGCAATCAGCATTACTTTTATATGAAGCTCCCGACGCTGGACCGTAAAGCGTCCCCCCTACAGCTGGATCTTTCTCGCACGCAGTGTATCTTTTTTCGCAGGTAGTTTTATCTAAAGTATACGGACCGGGACCAAGCGCCAAAGCGCTCCCCCCAATCGCAACCCCGAACCCCAAAATCATCACTAATCCCGCGATAATTGTTGATATTTTTTTCATAGTTTCCTTTCTTATTTCTTGTTTTAAACTTCTTTCCTTATCATAGCACATTTGTATTCACAAACGCAACAATCGCATAAGACAAAATCACTACCACCAGCCCAATCACCGCATATCGAATCACCGTCTTGGCGGTCGTGGCTTTAGTCGTATCCCCCCCAGAAAGAATATATAACACCCCGCCATAAGTCACAAACATCACCCCAATGATACCCACAACTACCAGAACCATTTCAATGGCGTTCGCGACACCCTTTTCCGCATTTTTGGTCGAGTCTTTATAATCATCACATCCAGCTTCTTTTTTTGCAACAGAATCTATTTCGTCATCATAGCAAACTGGGTTCAACTTGCATTTTTCAGGGTCAGCGGAACAATCAACTTTTGCGGCAACAGCACCACCCATTGACAAAAACGCGAACCCCATCAAAACCGTCGCGAAGACAGCCGCCACGATTCTTTTCAATTTTATCATTTCAACCCCTCGTATACAAAATTTGTTATTGCAAACGCTGATGCTGACACAATCAACCCCACAATCGCATACAACAAAGTCTTCTTTGCTGTGTCAATTTTCGTCCTGTCGCCAGTGGAAATGATGTATTGCACGCCGCCGTACACAATCATAATCACCGCGATGATGGCGACGAAAATAAAAAATGTGTTGAGTCCGTTTTTCAAAATGGTGTTCGGATCACCTTGCGGCAACTTGTTCTTTATGTCGTCAACTGTTGCTGCCAAAATATTCAAAATTTTCATCCTATTATCACCCCCATTACTGTGTTAATCACCGCTGTCGCCAAAATCGCAATCGCCAGCCCAATCAGCGCGTTTTGAAGAGTCTTTTTGGCATTGCCGATTTTGTCAGCCTGTCCCTGCGAAATGAGATACGTCAGCCCCGCGTACATCGCAAAGCCAAGCGAAATCATGCCAGCTAATATGAACAAGATTTCTGAGATGTTCAAGATAATTTTCCATATGAAGACCGTCATTGAGTCCTTTTTGATTCCAGCTGCATCCTTACATTGCTCATCAAACTCGCTATCCTCTGCTGCGCATGGTTGTTCTATGACTTCCTTGCCGTCAGTGCCTATACTTGTTTTCAACCCGCGACACCACGACGGAAAACCCAAAAGAATACGATCATTGCACCCCGCAAACGCTGGCTCTGCTGGCAATAACGCCACACTAGCCAACCCAAGTGAAAATACCATGATAATCGTAACAAAAACCTTCTTCATCACCACCCCACAAACAGCCATCTAAGGACTGTCCATAATACCGCATAGCAGAGCAGACCGATTACAGTATCGAAAATCATTTTCTTTGCTTTGCGCGTATTCTCCTCGCTACCGCCGGCGGAAGCGTATCTTATTCCCGCAAACACCACCGCACCAATCGCTAATACTCCAACACCATAGGTCAAGATTGTCAAGACAAGATCTAAAATTGCAAAGATGCCATCTTTGTCACAATCAAATTTCAATATGGAAGTGTTGTTTTCTTTGCACTCGCACGCCTTGTCTCCAGCCGCGCATGCGGCATAAGCCGGAGCCGGAGCCACCACCAAAACCCCAAAAATCATCACAAAACCCGCCAAAATCGCCAAAAATCGCTTTCTCATGCCTAAATTATACAAATATGTCGCCAAAAATGCAAACAAAAGTCGTTTTCTCCGTATAAAATGCCAAAAAGTATGATTTTACTCTTGACATTTACGCTTATGTATGATACAATTAAGTCATGCAGAGGAGAGCGGTTTGCAGTACTCGTGGGACGAAGAACTTCTTGAAGATGTTTCTGATGGCCACAACTATGGCGGTAACGCTTTTTTTGGGAGGTTCGCTTGCTAACTCGGAAGTGACTTATGCTGAACCGGCACCTACCACCCAAACTGTTGAAACCACCCCTGAAAACCCTTCGGGAACCGTCACCGACCCAACCAACCCATTGACGCCGGAAGAGGCGAGCATGGTTTCTCCGGATGAAGTTGAAACCACCCCGCAAGAAGAGGTCAAGAGCTGCTCCGAACAAGTCGGCGCCATCGGTTGGCTGGTCTGTCCGGTCACTGGATTTTTGGCGCAAGCGGCGGATTGGCTGTTCGGCATTTTGGCGGATTTGCTGTTGGTGCAAAAGCTCACCACTGATAACACCTCGTCAACTTACATAATATGGAATATTATTCGTGATTTGTCAAACATCATCTTCATCATCTTGATTATGGTCATGGTGTTTTCGCAAGTCACCAGTATCGGCATCAGCAATTACGGCGTGAAAAAAATCTTGCCGAGATTGGCGGCGGTGGCAATTATTATCAACCTGTCGTATTTTATTTGCGCCATTTTTGTCGACTTGTCCAATATCGTGGGCGGGGGGCTGAAAGACATTTTCGATTCGGTCGCCGAGAGCGCGGTGGCGAACTCCAATATTGACGTCAGCGCCTTGTCACTGCAATCCCTCTTTTTGATGATTGGTGGCGGCACGGTGGCGGGCGTTGCGGGGCTGACGGTCGCCGGCGGGTTCAGCGGAGCGCTGATTTTGTTGATTCCAGTGGCGCTTTCGGCGGTGGTCGCCCTGCTCGCGGCGCTCTTCACAATGGCGGCAAGGCAAGCCATCGTCACCTTGTTGGTCATCGTCTCGCCGCTCGCGGTCTGCGCCTTCCTGCTCCCGAACACCGAAAAACTCTTCAAAAAATGGAAAGATTTGCTGATACAAATGCTGATTTTATACCCAATGTTCTCCGTGCTGTTCGGCGCGGCGGGGCTAGCGGGCTGGGCGATTATCGCCTCCGCGACCTCTTGGGTGCAAATAATTTTCGGCGTCGCTGTGGAGTTTGTGCCGCTAATCCTCACCCCAAGACTGCTCAAGATGAGCAACACCATCGCCGGCAAGGTCAACGATTTCGCGCGCGCGCCGTTCAAACCATTGCAAGAAAAGGTCAAAAACTTTGCGGGCGAACACCAAGATATTCGAAAGAGCCGCCTCGCAGAGAAGGGCATGAGGAAGATGGGGTTGTCGCGATTCGTCACGCCAGCTGGCCTCGCCGCAACGTTGGCGCAGGGGCGGGCTAACCGCGCTAGCGAAAAAAGCCAAACCGAAGAAAATATGAAAAACATGACCACAGGAGTGATTAACGCCAAAAAGGGCGGTCGAAAGATTTTGAAATATGACAAAAACGGCACACCGATTTATGCGCGAACCAGAAGTGGCGGCATCGCCACAAGAGAAAATCGGCACATGCGCAATGAACTGAGGAACCGCGTGCTGGCGCAGTATGGGAAGGCGAGCCAGGACAATTTGGATGCGACGATGGGAGACATCAACAAGTATGCAGACGACAACCGCATGAGTATAGGTGGGCAACTGCAAGGGTTGTCCAAGCAATATAAAAGAGGGACATTCGAGTCGGTTTCGGCGGCTGACCAATTGAAACAAATTACTGAACGCAATACCAATAAAGCTACCGAGCAGCTGAACGCCAGAAAGATGGGTTGGAACATTATAGGCTATAATGAATTCAACGAGCCAATTTATGAAACAAATTCTGATGGGAGCAAGAGGTTCGACCTCAACAGCAGGGAGCTCCGCGATGAGCATATTACGCGCTCAATTGATTATCGTGTGAAGACGCAGGGCGAGGCTTTGGAGAATACGATGGGCTCGTTGGAAAACCATTTGAAAGTAAATGGAGTTAGTAGCAAAGAATTGGATGCAAGTATTCTAAGCAGATATAGTGCTCAAAAAGCCGAGACTTATCTCCAGTCAATCAAAGAAGGTTTCCGTAAAGAAAATATTGAACGCGCCGATCAGGAGTTTGCAATTAAAGAATTTTCGGGTGCTTATAAGAATCGTGATGGGGGCGAAACGGTTGAAGAAAGATTAGCAGCTGAAGCTAGGTTCAAAGACCTTATTTCTGGTAGCGCGGACTCACTCGGCCCAGTAGGTGAATCTTCTGTTATTAATAAGATAATTAGGAGATCCAAAGAAATTGAGGATCGCGACCGTCGCGACTATCTTGTAGCAATGGATAAATTTGGCTCAGATGCCAGTAAGAGGGATTGGCGCAACATGGCAGCAGGTTTCTTAATGAATGACGACGGTAAATATGTTGATGCCACAGGAAAAGAAGTTGATGAAGCGCATCGAGTGGAATATGACACATATGAAGAATATGTTGAAGGTGGAGAAACCAAAAAACGTTATTATTTTGACATGAAAGACGACGAAGGAAAAGCTGCGCTAAGAATTTATAAAGACGACAAAGCTGCTATGAAAGAGTTCGGTATTGCATCCATAGCAATAGGCGATCCATGGAACAGTTGGTTGGCACGCGAAATTGGCAAGGGGAATGGTTTAGCAGGTTATCGCTCAACGTTCGCTAAAGCTCTAATTGACACTGGATATAACGAACATGATGTCAGATTTGGACAAATGATGAAGCCATTTTTGGCAAGCGGTTCGATAGATTCCAACGAAAAGTTGCAGTTAGCTGGGCTGTTGACATCAGTGTCGTGGAAGCCTGGTAAAGCCGCTATCAATGATGCGGCAGCTATAGATGATATTATGGCATCTTTCGATTTTTATGGCGCTCTTGATGAAGAACTTGATGATGAGGCGAGACAACGACGGGATGCAGCTATTGATAAAATGACTGACCAAAACGGACAAGAACTCTCCGGTTATGAACTAAATGACGATGGTAGCTTGAAGCTTGTCGATAACAAGCCAGTGAAAAAAGCAGTTGGCGCAACACTCGCCGAAAAGAAAGCGTTTGTCAGAGAGAACGTAGTGAAAAAAGCCAAGATACGCTACATCGCAGCCCTAGATCGAAGGCTCACACCAAATATTCTTGAAAATCTAAAACCAAATAGCGCCGAAGCTATCGCTAGGGCTAAAGATAAGCTTAGAGACGAAATCAATGACAATCCCGAACTTGCGGGAGCTGCCATGGCCGCACAGGCGTCACGCTTAATATCTGAAGAGCAGAGGGACTGGATACAAACACACAATAATATAGAACATGGCATTAACGATGAGACCCTCACGAGAGCTGATGCGCATGAATTACTAAGGGGGCGGGGTAATTACCAATCGCAGATTGATAATATATTTGACGAATACGAAAGAAGCGACGATACAGACAAAAAAATAAAAACAATAAAAGCGCTACAAGAAATTGCTAAAGAAACAAAGGGCCAAAGGTCGGAGGGTAGGGAGGACCGAGTAGATCGCGAAAGCAGTCCAGTTGAAACGTATGACGAGTTGCTAAACGATATAATAAATAACTTTAACTTTAACGGCAACGTCGAAGATTTTCGCGATCGTGTTATCGGATTGTTTTCCAGTTTTGATAGATTCGATATCGCAGAAAGTGAGGTTTATAAAATTCTTGACGAAACGATTGACGAAAATGGCGAGTTGGATATCGACGAGGCAAAACGTCGGCTTGAAAGACTTATAGATGAATTTCATAGGTATTAGCACCCAAACCTCAAGCCCGCTATCCTGATAACGCGACTACAACAGGGTTATCGTTTGCGAAGTCCTTTATCGCGCCCGCTATCGAAGAGTTAGGTCAGAGGTCAGGGGGACTGTCCCCCGCAAAGAAAAATATGATATAATATGCACATGCCAAGACAACCCCGACAAAAAAGCGAAACTGGGATATATCACATCACTTTTCGCGGCAATGACAAAAGTTATATTTTTAACTCAGACGAGCAAAAGCTTTACTTGCTTAAATTATTAGAGCGCATAGTTGCTGATGACGATGTGCGCATACTTGCGTATTGTCTTATGGGCAACCACATTCATTTAGTGGTAAAAGAGGGTAAAAAGACCGTTGGGCAGGCTTTGAACCGCATAAAGACTAGTTACAGCCAGTGGTATAACCGCGATCTTGGGCGTACTGGACATATGTTTGGCGACCGTTTTCATAGTGAGCCGGTTGAGGATGACGTGTATTTATTGTCTGTTATGGCGTATGTGTTTCAGAATCCAGTTAAAGCCAAGATTTGTCAACGTCCAGAAGATTATCATTGGAGTAGTTTCGGGGATTTGGCTATTGGTGCTCATAACCCTATAATTAGTAGGCTTGAAATTGAGGCTGTGGCAGATATTAAAGGTATAATTCAGTACACCAAAAGTCGTAAACCAGTAGGAGAGCACATAGTATAACATATTTTTTCTATTGGGGGACTGTCCCCCAACGGGGAGAAAGATGTTATAATATAAAAATGCACATCTTGACAGCGCGGCGCACAAAGCGGTCAGCTGAGGCTCTCGGGATTCAGTTGGACGAAAAGATTTGCCACCCGCCGGAGTACTATTAGGCTTTAGCTCAGTTTTTCAACAATGTTTTCCGCCGTAATTGTCATGAAATCCGCAGAAGGGTACGTCGCTTGCCATTCTTGGGGTGGGCGAACTGTTTTGTTGTACTTGAACTCCACCCCCAAAATCTTGTGGTTTCAAAATCGCAATAGTTAAACCTGTCTAATTTGGCAAAATTAGACAGGTTTGTGTAGAAACATTTCACTCAGCCGACTGAGTAAAATCGCTTTAGCCAGTTGAGCAATTCGCCAAAAAGATTTTTCCAAGAGCCATCTTTGTGTTACAATATCCTTATGTCAGATTATAAAGTACCCCAAGATGTTGAGGCGGATGACAAGTTGCTCGGACCGTTTTCTTTTCGGCAGTTTGTGTATCTTTTTGTGGCGGTCGGGTTGTGCGCTTTGGAGTGGTTGTTTATTAGCCTTGGCGGGCTGATGATATTTCTTGCGATTTTTCCGCTGCCAGTGATTGTGTTGTTTGGGGCGTTGGCTTTGCCGCTGAAGAAAGACCAGCCGATGGAGACTTATCTTGCGGCGATTGTTTCGTTTTATTTGAAGCCCAAGGTGCGCTTGTGGAAAGCTGACGGCAAGGAGCATGTGATTACAATCACCGCGCCCAAAAAACAAGAAGTGAGCCGCACCAAAGACCTTTCGGAAGAGGAGGCGGAGCGGCGCTTGGCGTTTTTGGCTAATGTGGTTGACACGGAGGGGCAAGTGGTGAAAAATGCCAATGTCAGCGACGAGCTCAACCAAGAGGCGGCGACGGTGACCGACATGTTTGAGGACAGCACGGTGGGGATGAGCATGGTGAAGACGGTGGAAGACAGCGAGGCGGAGCACCACGCAGAGATTATTGAGAATATGCGCAAGATTATCGCGGAGCAAGAACAGGAGGTTGAGCAATCTTATGGCGGCATTGGAGCATCTGTGGCGCCGACCAGTGTGGTGGTTGACCCGACCACGCCACCGGTTTTGGCGCCGGTTGAACCGGAGCCGGTGCCCGCGCCACAAATGGAGAATCCAGACACTAGCGCAGTGCCGGTTAGTTCTGATATAATAGAATCGTTGGCTTCGTCGCCCGACCTTTCTGTGGAAACACTCAGCAAGATTGCCAAGCAAAAAGAGGACGAGGTGTTCGTGGCTATCAGTCATAATAATAATTAATAAAATAAGGTGGGAAATGGATCCGAACGCAGTGCAACCAAATCAGATTTTTCAACCGCAGGTCGGCCCGACTGACGCTCCGGCTTTGCAGTCGCCGTTGCCACCACCCGACCCGAACGCTCCGCCGGTGCCCCCCAGCCAAGACCCCAATAAACCCGAAACCCCAGCCAAACCCACCAAAGAGGCCATCACCACCCAAACCAGCCTGATGATTTCCGAGATTCGCGACGGCATGGTGGTAATGAAAGATGGCAGTTTTCGCGCGGTGGTGGAGTGCGAGTCCATCAACTTCGACCTGATGAGCCAGATGGAGCGCGAAGGTGTGGAGTATTCTTATCAAGGTTTCTTAAATTCTTTGAGTTTCACAGTGCAGATTTTGGTGCGCAGCCAGCGGATTGACATTGGGCCATATCTTGAAAAGTTGCAGGACATTCGCCGCAACCAAGATAATATGTTACTGAATGTTTTGATTGATGATTATATCGATTTTATTGACCTGCTCAGCCAAGAGGCGAACATTATGGACAAGCGCTTTTTCGTGGTGATTCCTTATTATACATCAGACACCAGCGAAAACATGGTGGAACAAAGCAAAGGATTTTTCAAAAAACTGTTCGGCGGGGCGGGGCCAGCAGTGACCAGCATCGACAAAGCCACTTTTGAAAAGGCCGTGACCGAAGTCAGCAAGCGCGTGGCAATTGTGGTGGACGGGTTGCGCAGCGTGGGAGTATCCGCCATCCGGCTGAACACCAAAGCGCTCGGCACTTTGTATTATAATTTCAACAACCCCGACACGTCGGTGCGCGAACCGTTGGTGGACTTTTCAAAGGTCACTTCAATGTATGTGCAAAAGGGCGATGAGGCGGATAAGGAGGTGAATAATGGCTAAAAAAAAGATGTCGGCAAGCGAAATTGCCATCAGTCAACAAGCGGCGATTGAAAACGAGGCCGAGCGCGCGTTTCAGGCCGGTATCACCACTTTGCGCGACTTAATCAGCCCCAGCTCGCTGGAAATCCACAGCTCGTATTTCCGGTTGGGCACCAAATACGGCCGCACGTTATATATATATGGTTATCCGCGCGTGCTCTACACGGGGTGGCTGAGCTCAATTATCAACATCGACGAGGTGGTAGATGTCAGTATGTATGTTTATCCGGTGGAGTCGGCGGTGATTATGAAAAACTTGCGCAAGAAGGTCACGCAACTGGAGGCCTCGATGAACGTCAACAATGAGCGCGGTAAGGTGCGTGATCCGGAGTTGGAAGCGGCGATTCAGGACGCGGAGGAATTGCGCGACCAGCTGCAGGTCGGCGCAGAGAAGTTTTTCCGTTACGGGCTGTATTTGACATTGTACGCCGATTCTTTGGATGAGTTAAACTTTGTGCAAAACAAGATTGAAACGATTTTTGGGCAACAAATGGTGTTTTCGAAAGTCGCGTCTTCGCAACAGGAACAGGGGTTAAACTCAACGACGCCGCAATGCACCGACCAGTTGCAAATCCGGCGCAACATGAATACCGGCGCGATTTCCACCAGTTTCCCGTTCACTTCCGCCGATTTGACCCAAGACAAGGGCGTGCTATATGGCATTAACATGCACAACAACGGGCTGGTGATTTTCGACCGCTATTCTTTGGAAAATGCCAATATGGTGGTGTTCGCGAAATCCGGCGCCGGCAAATCGTTCACGGTGAAGTTGGAGGCTTTGCGCTCCATGATGATGGGGACGGAGATTTTGATTATCGACCCCGAAAACGAGTACCAAAAGTTGTGCGACGCGGTGGGCGGATCGTATATTCGGCTGTCTTTGAACTCGGACGTGCGCATTAATCCGTTTGACATTCCGAAGGTGGTGGACAGTGAGGACGCCGGCGACGCTTTGCGCTCCAATTTGGTGACTTTGCATGGACTGTTCCGTTTGATGTTGGGTGGCGCGACGATGGCGGCGGCAACCGGCGGGCAGTCGGTTCCGGTCTTGACACCGAACGAGGAGGCGGATCTTGACCAAGCTTTGATGGACACTTACGCGCGGGCGGGCATCACTTCCGACCCCTTGACCCACCAATCACCGCCACCGACCATCGCCAATCTATATGACACATTACTCCACATGGGCGGCACTGGCCCGAACCTCGCGCAACGTTTGCGCAAATATACTTCCGGAACGTTTGCGGGCATTTTCAGTCAGCAGAGCAATATTGACATCAACAACCAAATGGTGGTATTCAATATTCGCGACCTTGAGGATGAATTGCGACCAGTGGCGATGTACATTGTGCTGTCGCACATCTGGAATATCGTGCGTGCCGAGCAAAAGCGCCGCATGTTGATTGTTGACGAGGCGTGGCAGTTGATGAAATATGATGATTCCGCGTCGTTTTTGTTTTCGCTGGCAAAGCGCGCGCGCAAATATTATCTTGGACTGACCACCATTTCGCAAGATGTGGAAGATTTCATGAGCAGCAAGATGGGGCGCGCGGTGGTGCAAAACTCCTCCATGCAACTCTTGTTGAAACAATCCACCGCTGCAGTTGACGTACTGTCGGATGTCTTCAAGTTGACTGAT
Organism: Candidatus Nomurabacteria bacterium; assembly: GCA_031275815.1. Taxonomy (GTDB): domain Bacteria; phylum Patescibacteriota; class Saccharimonadia; order Saccharimonadales; family Saccharimonadaceae; genus JAISOF01. The sequence goes on along the minus strand of JAISOF010000019.1, from coordinate 20,832 downwards.
GAAGAGAAAAAACGCCTCGCCAATTTCCCCGTTGGGCAAGGGCTGTTTTTCGCCGGCAGCAACCACGTGCACATTGAGATTATTGCTTCGCAGACAGAGGAGCAGTTGGTGACGACAACGCCAAAGGGCAAGAAGTAGTTTTTTCAGGATGGACGGGCTATACAAATCCCAACTTCAATTTGGGATTTATGTAACACAAGCATTTTTAGTTATAGCCACGTGGGGTACTTTACATAAGCATTGTATGTGATACAATTGTTGTTATGGATAGGGAACACGACGATAATTTGGATGAGAGGTATGCTGATCGCGATTATCGTTTTAAGGACGATATCAAGCAGCCAGATATCAAGCCGTCGTGGTCTCAAGCCGAGCGGGACCGCGAGAAGCTGAGTGAAAGTTGGGCGGACGCCGAGCGAAGCAAAGAGAAGCAGCGTGGCGGTTTTGCGGATGCGGAGCGCAAGGCGGAGAAGAAAGCCAAGCCCATTTCCGACAAATCCACCGCCGGCAGTTCGCGCGAGGCGGAGAATGCGGTGGCTTCAAGGTCGTCCTTTGCGAATAACGTACAGGGGAAAGAGGGCGGCGGCAAGGGTGGAAAAGGCGGACTCTTTTCACGAGGCAGCTCTCCGCTCAAAAAATTGAAAAAGTTCGGGCCGATTGGGTTGATTGTGGGGTTGATTGGTGGGATTTGTATTATTCCGGTTCTGATTGCGACATCACTCATCGCATTTTTTGTGCTTGAATTTTTCACGGAGGATTTCAATTCATTAGAAGCCGGAACTGCCATAAGCGCTGTGGTGATTACGCGCGGTATGATAACCGCGTCAACAGCGACCAATGCGCTCGAAAAAAGCGCTGTTCAGAAAAAACTTATACCGTTCACGGGCAACAAATTCAAAAAAATGTCTAGCAGTAAAGTCGCAAGGCTGAAGGCTCAGGGTGTTACATTTGTAAACAAAGGAGCTGTTCCCGATTTAAGTATAAAGGATATCAATGCACATAGCGCAGCTTATTCGTCCGCCACCAACGCTGATGGAACTCTGAAACAGAAAGTCATAGTGTATGATGACGGTTCAACCAAGAGGATTGTGCCCGCTGACGACTTTTCGAAACTCATTAATGAAGATCCCAATTTTCGCAGTGCTTACAAAAAAGGGTCGCGCAGTTGGTCGGGGCGGATTTCGGGTTGGTTCGACACGCAAATAGTGCGGTTTTTGAAAAAGTTCAAGCTCGACCGCAATCTTTTCAAAGGTTGGATAGCCGAAGTGGAATCGGTGAATGCGGGAAATGCCAAATTGAACAAAACGGTGGCAAGTGCGAGCTTGGAGGCGAATGGCGCGAGCGCAAGGACAACTGACCGAAATTTTCATTACGACAAAGACACCCAGCAGCTTGTGCGGAGTGATGATACGCCAGGGCGCTCCAGCGAAGGCAGCAAAAAAGCTCGGGTGGCAGCTTTAAATAATTTCAAAACCACCTTCACTGGCGTGGCAAAAAGCGCAGGTCAAGGCAGTTTAGCCTGCGGTATAATGCTTGGTCTTGCCGCTATCACAACGCTTGTAGCGGCGGCCAACTTGTTAAAAATCGTCACCGCAGCTTCCACTTATGCCGAAGCGACAGACAAAGGTAAGGCAGGCTATGGAAACGAAAGCCCCATCACGGAATATTCCAACCGGCTCACAGAGCAAGTTCCAACACAAACAACCAAAGCCGACGGAGTCACTGTCTCTGGAATCGGCGATGGCACAAGTGGTATTGACAGTTTTGACAATCTCGAAATAGCTACAAAATATGAATACGGAGAAGACAAGTCGGCAATGGAATCCTCCGGCATTATGTGGTCGACAACTGGCAGTCCAGCCAATGTTTCTGGCGAAAGCGAGATGCGTTTCAACCAAGAGTCGGGGCTAAGCCAACTAGCAGGCACGATTTTTGAAGGTGGTGTCAAATTTACTTCTGGCACTTATAAGGCGTGCTTGATTACTATAGTTGTCGCTGCCGCCGCAAGCGTCATGGTGACCGCCGCATCGGTCATTGGGGCTATTTTCACTGGGGGGGGGACTTTAATCGCGCGAATCTTCGTTGGTCTCATCCAAGACGCGGTCATCGTGGCGGGAATAGTTGGATTCTTTATGCTATTTGGCGGAGTCATTTTTTCGAAATTGGCTGACGCATTCACTCAGAGCTTTGAGGATTTGGCGGGTGAGGATTTTGGCAATGCCCTCACCGCCGGCATACACGCTTATGATGCCGGAAACCACCGAGCAAGTGGCGGAAGTGGTGGGTCAGAGGACGCCGTTCTGGCCTTTCGGCATGAACAGCAAAAAGTAATTGCGGCAAACGCCGAGTTGGATCGGGAGACGCACAGCCCGTTCGACATCACCAACAAAAATACTTTCTTTGGTAGTATTCTTTCAAAAGTTGCGGCTTTTTCGGGGAATGTCCCGACCCTGACTGGCGCATTGTCCACACTGGGCAACATCACGAGCTCGTCCGTTTCGACACTGCTTCCGACCGCCAGCGCGCTTGATGATGTTGAGTTCAGGGATAATATCGGAACTTGCCCGAATTTGGAAAGCGTCGGGGCGGTAGGCGATATGTATTGCCAGCCTTATATGGTTTCTGACGTCACAACTAAGGGCATATCAGCAGAGGATGTTTTTCAGAAAGTTTATATGTCGGATTGGGTGGTGGACAATAAGCATTTAGGCGACGGAACACCAGTCGCCAGCCCAAGCCCCACCCAAACTCCCGTCCCAGACACCGACACCCTTCGTGGACCGGGTAGTGTGAGTCCGTGGAATAATGGGAGCCTTACTCATAATGCACTCCCTTATTTTGGTATTCCCGTTCCTGTCCGCAAGCATAATTTCATACTGGAAACTGATAGGTGCGATAGCCTTTATGGCAGTGCAGCTGGTTGGCGCTATTGGGAATGGAGTTACAGTCGGAGCAGAGGATATTATAAAAGCGGTAAGACTAAGTGGGGTTTATGCTTAGATAGGGCGGCGAGAGACGGAGTGGATAATATTATACCGGAAGGTTATACTGGAGACGTTTTGGAGCCAGAAAAAACCTTGATAGCCTACAGCGAAACCGTTTTCAGTGAGGCAGTTGGTGACGCAGAATACACCTTCACACCACCATATCCGGAGGGCAACGAGCAAATAAACCCCCAATCAAATCTTGGCTTTTATATACAATTTTGTACTCAACGTTATGTGCCGGGCGGCTATGCTTCGTATGGCACGGTCGATGACAATATCTCCTATGTCTATTCCCACCCTATAAACGCCCTTTTGTTCACGATTCCTGTGATAGGTGATGGTCTGAGCATCTTGGACGCGAAAACAAAAGCGGAAGCTTATCGAACCGGTTGGATGAATGGACTGAATTGCGTCGCCAATAACGACCCCAACGGACCGAAAGATGAGGACGGTAATTATATCTATGACGCCACCAACCTATTTACGGGGTTAAGCGGAGGACCTGGCGATGATAGCGCTACTACAATGTATGACATCAACTATGCCGACCGCTGGAACCAAGAACTCGTGTACTACCAACAATACATGGAGCACGCGCGCATCATGGAAGCGGCCACCGACGTGCTGTCCTCGCAATCCGCCTTCTTGGAAAAGCTAGACGCGGCTTATCCTCAAGACGAAAGCTATGAAGGCATCCTCGCGTCCCTGTCCGGCATGACGAAAGAGCAAACCACCGAATATTTGGCGGTTTTGAAAAAATACATCAATGGCGAGTTCGACCCGACTTATGTCGCTTCGCTTTATCCCTCGCCGTACGGTTGGGGAGGAGATGAGGAGGAGCACAGCATTGAGGAGCTGAACACTCAGAAAACTGTCCTCGCGAAAGCTTTGAAAAAGTTTGACAAGACCAAGATTTTCTCCATGATGAGCTTCAGCGAAAACCGCAGGAAGTGGGTGGTGGATTTGGTATGAAAAAAGTTTTACACAACTTGGTTCTGCTTGCCATGATTCCGCTGGCTTTTTTGTCAACCGCTCCGGTGATGGCGGCTTTTGATGAGACTTTTTTCGCGGAGAATAATATTATTTATTATGATCCAGATGGAGCTTTCAACCCTAATGTCGGGTGCAGCAGTTATGGGTCTGTGTCTGTCACCGGTAGCGAATCCGCAGAAAAATTATGGAATGGTCTCATCAGTCTCGGTTTCACGCCAGAGCAAACAGCCGGTATCTTGGGAAACATGCAAAGCGAGTCAGCCGGAACATTGAACCCAGTCGTGCATGAAGTCGGACAACTTCAGGCCCATCAACCCGGATTCGACTTATTCAATGGGGCAGTTGCTTATGGCATTGGTCTGATTCAGTGGTCTTGGGGGCGAAGAGTAAATCTCATGAACGCTGTCAAGAACGTCGATCCCAATCTTTTGGTTTATTTTGAAGATTACGAAAAGTACGCTGGAACAAATTACGGCTCGCTGTTGTCCGCCGAAGAGTTTGTCAATGTTGCAGGAATTGATATTTTGGAAAAATTATATTCCATAGAATTACAATTTTTGCGCAACGAAATTGACAACAATTCGACGTATAGGGCTACGCTGTCGGCAACCACTGTGGAAGAAGCCACCATCACCTTTTTGGAAAAAGTCGAGGTTCCAGCGGCGTATATCAAGAGAAATGAAAATCCCGCAGCTTATGAAAACTTGAAGCAAGTTCGGTTAAGCCAAGCCCAAGCATTTTTTGAACGTTTTTCTGGGTATACTGGTCAACCTTCAGCCAGTATTGATGGTTTTGACGTCACGATAATCGGCGACTCCATCACAAACGGTAGCAAGAGCCAGATATTGGCCAAACTGCCCCAAGCGGACATACATGCGCAAGACAGCAAACAGTTTGCCGGAACTAATGCTAGTAATCCCACCGGCATTGAGATACTAGATCAACTGATTAGCGCAGGAAAGTTGAGGGATATTGTGGTTTATGCGCTTGGCACCAATAATGCCGGTTTGACCGTTGGTCAAGTTGAAGACGTGGTGAACAAAATAGGCAGTTCAAAAACCATTATTTTTGTGAATAATTATGCGCTGTCTGAATCCGGCAAAGACTATTCCTCCAATAATAATGCGCTCCAATCGGTGAAACAGAGTAACGCAAACGTACTCATAGCCGATTGGGCGGAGGCAGTTGCATCCAACCCCACAAGATACATCACAAACTCGGACGGACTTGGCGTACATCCGACTGATGAGGGGAAAGAGTTGTTTGCTGACGTCATATTTGGCGCTTTGTCAAATGGAACAGGCGCTACTAATACTAGCACGGGGTGTAATGGATATGGAGGATGGTCTGGAGTCGGGCTGAGCCAAGAAGAGGCAGAAGAGTTTATCAGCATATATAACAGCCCAGTTAACTATAATACTAATGTGGCTTACATAGGCGGTCGGGTGAACAGCAGCTCTTGCAATGGGGTTCGACCTTTGTCTAATTGTACGGCTTTGTCGCAATATTTTGTGGGCAAATACACAAATCTTACACCAGGCGGCGGGAATGGCAACGAAGTTGTGGATCAGCTGTTGGAAAGAAACCCCTCTTTGTCGTGGGGCACCGAGCCAAAGCCGTTCGCCATATTCAGCCAAGGTGGCGGTAGCCTTACTAGCGCCGGGCACACGGGTCTGATTCTGGGCGTGGACGTAGCTGCGAACAAAGTCATCATTGCAGAATCGTCTTGCTCTGGAACTTATACTAGCAAGTTGACCATGGAAACGCTTACTTCGGTGATGAGTCATTTCGGCGGAAACCCAAGCACCATGAAATTTGCCTATCCAGAAATCAAGACTGACGTTTTAATGGCGGAGGGCTTGCTATGATAAACAATAGACGCGTGCTGCTGATATTTATGCTGATTGTTGCAGTTGCATTCGTGGGGTGGATTATTTATACGTATACCAGAAACCCTTACGGAGATTATATTGAAATAAATAACCTTGGCAAGCTCACCGCAGGCAAGCCTCAAAATAAAGACTCGGTTAATTTTATCCAACACGACTTGTTGGTTGCAATTCAGCGCAATTCAAGCGCCACCATAAAAAACAAATCCATCAAAGACGTTTTTGTGAGAGATTCCTCGTTCAGCCAGACTTACGACGACGTTTATGATGTGCATTCTGTAGAGTTTATTGTGGATATTGAAAGCATTAAGCAATCTTATAAGGTATCTTATCAATGGTCGGAGATTGAAAATAACGACCATCTGTCCGAGTATGGGACTATGGTGCTGTGCCTGCCCGCCAGTCAGCTTATTTATGGAGATTTCGATTGCAAAGACCAACTTATTTTGGAGAAGGGCGATTCCAAGCTTGACCCCATAATTGAAATATTGCCGCACAAAACTGACGTTTACAACTTGCAGTACGGGTATGATAATTCCGGAAGTTTGCGCTTAAAAGCGTCAATTTATATAGACATCCCGCTAATTTCAGAGTATGAATCGCAAATAAATGAAAAAATATCGTCTATAAAGTCGCAAATAGCTGGCTGGTTATCTTCACAAGGATTTGACATTAATAAATACGTCGTGGATTACAGTGTATTTTATTAAGACAGCGTTCGGCTTGTGTTGCCCAAACTTGACATGCCGCTGACAACTTGAGATAATTTGGGTATATGCATAGTTTTTGGACAGGTAACGTGGGGGGTCGCTTGTGAGTGACATAAAGGACGACCGAGCTGGCGAGCAAGGTGGCGACCCTTTGGGTGAGCGCGATTATCGTTTCAAGGACGAGATTCAATCCGATATTAAGCCGAGTTGGGCGAAGTTGGATCAGGAGCGCGAGAAGCTGAGTGAGAGTTGGACGGACGCCGAGCGACGCAGGGAAAAAGAGCGCGGCGGTCTTGCGGGCGCCGAGCGCAAGGCTGGGCAAAAAACTGGAGCTATTCCTGACAAATCCACGGTTGGTAGTTCGCGCGAGGCGGAAAATGCGGTGCCATCGTTCACAAATAATGTCAAGGGCAAGGGCGCTCCAAACTCGCCGTTCAACAAAGCTTTTCCGCAGGCTGGTATTCCGCGTCAACTGATGAAGAAGTTTGGGCCGGTTGGGTTGATTGCGGGCTTGGTGGTGGCGGGGGCGCTACTGATTTTTGGGTCGCAAGCGATTTTGCCGTTTCATGTGCTCGAAATGTTGGTGGAGGATTTTAACTCACTGGAGGTGGGCACCAGTTTGCGCGCCAAAACCATCACCAAAAATCTGTTGGACGAGCGCACCAATCCAACCGCAAAAAAATTATTTTCTTTCAATGAGTTGAAGTTCAAAAATATGTCCAGCAACCGGCAGACTTTGTTGAAAAAGCAGGGTATTGAGATATACAACAAGGGAACTTTTCCGGTCGACGCTAATGGTAACTATGATGGCAGTATCAAACGAATAGGCGATACAGATAATATGGATGATATATTAGATAATAGTGGTACACTCAATCAGCGCGTCCTACTCTTCGACGACGGCTCCGGCACCAAAAAGATTGTTACGGCCGGCGAGTTCGAAGCTTTTTTCAACGCTGACCCCAATTTTCGCAACGGATACCTGAAAGGGTCGCGTACTTGGTCGGGGCGGATTGCGGGGTGGTTCGACAAGTTGGCGGTGCGTTTCCTGAGCAAATGGAACGTTTCACGCAATTTATTCAAGGATTATATTGCCGATGTCAACGACAGGGAAGTTGGCAACCGCGCTTTTGTCGAGGCGATGGCGAACAAAGCCAAAGCAGGTCAGTTGGATATTGACGGCGACACTTATGCCGACAAATCCACCGATTCAGACGAAGGCTCCGAATTCAGACGCACCACAAGCGACGGGGAGATTGGTGGACGCCAAGTTGCGCTTGTCGATAACAACAGTGCCGACAAAACTGCCGCGCGCGCGGCAGCCACCAAAGGTTTCACCACCAAAATTAGCGCCATCGCCGGCGCGTCAGATTTGACTTGTGGCGTGATGTTGGGCGTGGCGGCAGTCAATGCTTTGACGGCGGCGATGGAGTTGGCAAAACTGGTGGATTTTGCCTCGTCGTTTGCGGAGTCCGTCGACAAAGCCAAGTATGGAAACGGGAGCAATAGCCCCATCCACGAGTTTAGCAAAATATTGACTGAACCTGCTGTGTTGCAAGATGTGGACGAAAATAATAACCTATATACCGTTGCCGGCGCCACGCCAGAATCCGGCATGGAGGCGTCAGGCATGGCGTGGGTGACGACGGGATCTCCCGCCAACCAAAATGGCATTAGCGAGATGAGGTATTCTATGGAAGGGGCGTTGAAAGGGTTTAATGTTACAAAAACTTCTTTGGCGGCTTGCATGGCGATGAAAGGCGTCGCGGCAATAGCTTCCATTGCAATCACAATCGGCACATTTGGGGTTGGAAGCTTGCTCAGCACTGGCGTGAAAGCTTTGGGCAAGATATTCGTGAAGTTTTCCGGAAAAGTAGTGTTGGCGGGTGCGGCAATGGGTGCGGTGGGTGCGCTGTTGCCAAAACTGGCGAACGTGTTCGCTCAAGATTTGGTGAGCGAGGCTCGCGGTGCAGATTCCGGCAACGCTATGACTTCTGCTTCGCACGCCTGGCTGGCCAGCGCTCACCAAACCGGCGGGGGCAGTCCGGCGGATACCCCTGCGATTTTGACGTTTCGCCGAGAACAAAGGGCGGTGCTCGCGATGAATGCCGAACTAGATCGGCAAACATATAGTCCGTTTGATGTTTCCAATAAAAATACTTTTTTGGGGAGTATTATGTCAAAAGCGCTGTCTTTTGTTGGCAAATTCCCCACGACCACTACTGTCTTTTCCGCAGTTGGGAGTTTGTTCAAACAATCTGTCACCACATTATTGCCCACCGCCGGTGCGCTGGATGACGCTGAGTTTGAGGGCAACAAGGGCGACTGTCCAGCGCTGAACTACATTGGCGCGGAGGGCGATATTTATTGCCAACCTTATTTTGTGTCCGATGTGTCAACCAAAAAAATCAGCCCAGATGAAATTATGGAAAAGGTTTATAGTATGCCGTTTCAGGCGTCCAATAAGTGGCTGGATGGCAGCTATGGCAACAGGCGACACAACTTCATCTTGGAAACCGATATTTGCGATCAGTACCACTCGCCGCTTGGCGTGATGTATGACGCGGATGGGAATCTCACTGATTGGGGCAGGTGCATCACCGACGCCGGAAGTGATGGCTTTGATAATATTATTCCGCACACTTATACTGGAACGGATGTTTATGCTGACGCTTCTTTGTATCCGGAGGGCAACGAGCAAATCAAAACCGGCTCCAATTTGTATGCCTATATTATCTTTTGTTCCAATCGCGGCTCAACGTTTGGCACAAATGACGCCAACATCATCGACGAATATTTGAATCCTATTTCCAAGAGCTCTGTGGCGAGCACTGTGGCTGGCTTGGTTCCGGTTGCTGGGGAAATTATGGATTTGGTGGAGGCGGGGCAAACTGTTGACGCGTTGGAGAGCGGCTGGGTTTATGGAGAAAATTGCGTCGCGTCCGCTAAGAATGAATATTGGGCGAGCGAGATGGTTTATTACCAGCAGTACATTGAGGATAATCGGATCTTGGAAAACATGGGCGGATTCGAGAACGTGGGTGGCAAAAGTCCGGTGGTGGCTCTGCTCGACGAATATGAAGGAGCCCATCCTGTGGATAATAGTTTTGAGGGATATCTGGCGCGGGCGTCAGGTATGCATAAGGAAGAGGTGGTGGAATATCTGGCAGTGATGGAAGATTATGTGAATGGCAAGCTTGATCCGACTTATGTCGCCTCGCTTTATCCTTCACCATACGGGTGGGGCAGCACAGAGGATTATAAAATTGACGAATTGGACACTGAAAAAACTATTCTTGCGAAGGCTTTGAAAAAGTTTGACGGGACTAAAGTTTTTTCGATGATGAGTTTCAGCGAAAACCGCAGAAAGTGGGTGGTGGACTTGGTATGAAAAAAGTTTTGTATTATTTGGTTTTATTCTCCTCAGTCCTGTTGGTTTTTTTGTCAACTGCTCCGGTGATGGCGGCGTTTGATGAAATATTTCATGCGGAAAATAATATTATTTTCTATGATCCGGACGGAACGGAAAATAATTGCGGCAACAACACCGTTGTTTTGTCTGGAGTGGATAACGCGGAAAAAATCTGGGGTTATTTTTTGGAAAAAGGGTTGACGCCAATCGCGATTGCCGGAATTATTGGCAATTTTTCGGCGGAATCCGCCCTTGACCCCGCTCGCAAACAAAACGACAGCACCAAAACACTTCCTGATGATGGCGACGGTGTGACAGGTTATGGTATCGCGCAATGGACTTATCACACCCGCCAAGCTGGGCTTTTCGCTAAAATGCGTGAAGCCGGACTTGACCAATATTATAAAGATGGGTGGGGTGATAAAAATATCGACGCTACCATGCCAGTTGGTGATAACGACGCTTTGCTTTTGGTTGAGTTGGATTATGCTTTCATGGAAATGACTGACAATAATGGCGACAATATTCCAGAAATTATCAACACCAAAACCACCATCGCTGACGCAACCACTTATTTTCATGAAGCATTTGAACGCTCTGCTGACGACACTATGACTCTGCGAATTACTTTGGCGGAGGGATGGTATAGCAAGTTTGCCGGCATTAGTGGCGGAACCCTCACCACAAACTGTGGCGGTGGAGTGATTTTGGGGGGGATGAGTGGGGATCAAGCCAACGCTTTTATGGCTGAATACAAAAGCATTAGCCCCGCCGAGTGGGGAACTAACGGGATGCTGGGACCTTGGGATATTTCAGCCACCACCAGTTGCACCAACGACCTTTCAAATTGCGTTGCTTTCACTCAATATTTTATCAATCGCTACACGACGCAGCATGTTACTGGATTGCCAAACGGCAAGCATGTTGTTTCCCGTTTGTTGGATCTTGGTTTTGTGAGCGGTGGCACCACCCCCAGACCTTACGCTATTTTCAGCAAACAAACCGGTAGCACGATTTGCAGCGACGGCTTGCCGTGCGGACACACTGGTGTTGTGCTGGGGATTGAGGGTGACAAAATCATTATTGGTGAGGCTGGCTGTAGCGCCTCGTTTGATTGGATTGGTGCTCATGTTTATAATTTGAGCGACTACACCAACGGCAGTTACACTTATGTTTATACTGATAATATTTTGAAAGGATTATAGACTATGGATAATCAAAAACAACTCCTCCGGCAAAAAAGCATTTTGTTAATCCTGCTCGCCGCCTTGGCTGTCGGACTTATTTTATTCACGTTTTTCAAGCCGCACACCAACCCATACGGCAATCAAATCACCATCACTAATCTGACTTTGGCCGTGCCCGATTTGCCGCAAGACCGCATTGACGCCATCTCCGCCTCGCTTTACAACCGCGTGTCCTCCATTGCAGGCGAGCTGTCCAACGTTTCTGCGACGGTTCGCGACAACTCCACAGAAAACAGTTTTGACTCCACACAAAACATCCATTACGGCAATTTTATTGTCGACATCGCCAGCACAAAACATTCTTTCAAAATCTATTTTGAATGGTCGGACGACTCAAACAACCCCAACTTGTCTGGGTACGCCGTCGTGATTAGCTGTCTTCCTGAAAACCAATTGATTTATGGTACTTTCCCGTGTCAAGACGACCCCTCCACACTCGACCCGATTCGAGACCCCATTGTTGATTATCTGCCATACATGAGCGTAGATTTTTCAATTAAACTGCGTATTGGCGAAGACAATCAGCTTTCTCTTGATACAGATTTATTCTTTGTGTCTTGGGATTACAACGAAAACGGCCAGCCAAAACCATCAGCCATCACCCGCCAGAAAAAATTGGTTGCAGAGTGGTTTGAGTCCCACAACTTAGACATCAATAGTTACACCATTAATTACAAATATTAACATCGCTCTTCATGCCTTTTGGCGGCTTGACGCTCGTGATGATGATTTGATGAGTTTTGAAGTTTTTGAGCAGGCTCTTTTGGCGCGATTCATCGAGTTCAGAAAAAATATCATCAAGCAACACAATCGGTTGCTTGTTCAAATATTTCATGATGATTTCAGCCTCAATAAACTTGAGCGCGAGCACAATCGTGCGATTTTCACCGCGCGAAGCCACATTATTTGCCAATTGGCGGTTAAAATTAAACAAAAAATCATCGCGGTGCGGCCCAAATGTTGTATTTTTTACAACATTATCTTTCGAAAAACTACTTTCCAGCAGTTTCAAATACTTGGTTTCGTCAACTTCTGTATTTTCATACACAATCTTTACTTCGTCATGATTTTTCGCAATATCTTGATAAGTCTTCGTCAATAACTCGTTAATTTCCGAAACAAAAAACTTCCTTTTCAACACAATCTCTGTACCATATCTCGCCAACATCACATTCCACGCAAACAAGTTCTCCGGCGTTGCTAAATCTTTTTTCAGCAAATTATTTCTTTGTTTCAAAGATTTTTTGTATTTGTGCACCGCCTCCGCGTACGGCTCGTCAATTTGCGAAATGAGATTGTCGAAAAAATCTCGGCGGGAGGCAGGGGAGTTGTGAATCAAATTGAGATTGCTCGGCTCAAACAACACTATCGGCTGACGATTTTTTTTTGGCAGCCGTCGGTGTTTCTTTCCGCCAAGCTCAAACTCTTTTTTACCCTCAGTATATTTAACAATCACTCTCTCGCCACCGCAAAACAGCGTTTCAATCCTGTAAAACTGCCTGCCTTTTTGCAAAATATCCTTGTCCGCACTGCGAAAAGACTTCCCCCGCAAAGAAATATACAGCGCCTCAATCAACGAAGTCTTGCCACTGCCATTCCCACCAGTCACTAAAGTCGTCATTTTGTCAGTAACCAACTCGAACCGTTTATGCACACGAAAATTGGCAACTTTAACGGATTTAATAATATTCATTACGATTGAATCGGCATAATAATATGAACGTAGTTATCCGACGCCGCATTTTTGATAACCACCGGCTTGACCTTATCAGAAAAACCGACCCGCACTTTTTCTTCTGATATGACATTCAAAGCGTCCAAAATAAACTTTGAGTTGAGACTGACTTTTCCGTCCATCTCAACCTCCGTTTTGATGTCTGAACTATTTTCACCAATTTCCGACGCAACGGATTTGATACTGACTTTATTTTCCTGTTTGTTGGTTTCGATGGTAATCGTCCCGCCGGAATCTCTTGAAAACAACCCCGCCAATTTCACCACCCGCACCATCTCGTCTTTGTCCAAAACCAAATTAATATCATTCTCTTTTGGCATCAGTTGCCTGTAATCCGGAAAACTGCCATTAATCAACTTCGACGTAATTTCCACCAGCCCAAACTGAAACTTCACTTGGCTGTCGTCAATCAATATTTTTATTTTTTCGGTTTCTTTGTCCACCGAGCGCAAAACTTCCTGCAAAGCCGCCACCGGAATAATCACCTTGATTTCACTGTCAATCTTGTTCAAAAGTTTCTTCTCGCTCAATCGATATCCGTCCGTCGCCGCCACAAACAATTCCCCCTTGAATGAATTGAAATAAACCCCCGTGATTGACGGTCTGGTCGTGTCGTTGCTGGCGGCAATCACCACGCCGGACACTGCGTCTTCAAAATCGTCCACCGCGACCTCAAAATCCACCGCGACCTTTTCGTCGAGCGTCGGCAATTCCGGAAACTCATCCGCCAACATTCCAATGATAGTGGATTTATAATTTCCAGAACTGACTTGCAGTTGATGGTTTTTTTCCACCAGCTTGACTTGCCCCTCCGGCAAGTTAGCTACAAACTCCGTTAAAATCTTTGACGGAACAGTTATGACGCCCTGTTTTTTGATATTGGCGCTCAAATATTCTTGGCTGGCGATTTCCAAATTGGTTGATGTGACAATCAGGTTGTTCTTGTCGGTTCTGAGCAGGATATTGTTGAGGATTGGCAAGATGGTTTTACTTCCAGCGATTTTGTTGGTGATGCTCAAAGCTTTTTCCAGCTTTTCTTGTGAGATTTCTAGTTCCATGTTTTTCCCTTTCTATTATTTAATTTAGTAGTAGTCGTAATAGTTCTTGGTGCAAAACTTGGAAAAGTGCGAGTTTCAAGATAAGCAACGGCAAAAATCGTTGTGCAAAAGGTGTTCAAAACACTGGAAAAAAGTGTTGATTTGTGAAGAGTTTTCCATAATCTTTTGGGCAAAACGTTGATGGATGTGTGAAACCTTCGATATAATCCACAGGTTTTCCGTAGTTGAATAAACAGGTTTTTCCAAGCTTTTGCACAGGTTTTACACATAAAGCTGCTCCCGAAGCTGTGAGATTTGGTCGCGCAAAGAAAAATCCACCGCAAGATTTTTTTCGATTTTTTGCACAGCGTGGATGGCGGTCGTCCAGTCGCGTTCAAACTCCACCGCGATTTTTGGAAACGACAAGTCAAGTTCATGCCGGAGCAGATACATCGCAATTTGTCTTGGCTCCACGATATTTTTGCTACGATTTTTGCCACAGATTTCGGTCAGCGTAATACTGTAATATTTGGCAGTTTTTTCAATAATCACTTTGGGCGACATGGCTTGGCGCCGCGCTTTTTTGCCGCTGTTGTTGATAATCGGCACCAAGTCGTTGATGTTCGGCTGAGTTCCGCGCATTTCGCAATAAGCAATCATTTTGTTCAGAGCGCCCTCCAGCTCGCGGATATTGGTTTTGATGCTGTTTGCCAAATATTCAATCACATCGCGCGGCACTTCCACGCCGGCAAACGAAGATTTAGCCTCCAGAATCGCACATCTGGTTTCAAAATCCGGCATTTGAATATCAATTGACAAGCCCTGTTCAAACCGCGTGCGCAAACGGTCGGTCAACCCAGCGATTTCACTGGGGTGGCGATCAGCGCTGAGGATGATTTGCCCGCCGTTTTGGTACAGCGCGTTGAAAGTATGGAAAAACTCCTCTTGAGACTTCTCCTTGCCGGAAATAAATTGCATGTCGTCGATAATCAGCACATCCAAGTCGCGATATTTGTCGGAAAACCCAGACAGCTTCTTACGCATAAAATCCACAAACTCGCGATAAAACGTTTCAATGGTGATGTACGATACTTTGAGACTGGGTGTTTTTTCGAGCAGACCGTTGCCCGCAGCTTGAATCAGATGAGTCTTACCCAGCCCCACTCCGCCATAAATAAACAAGGGGTTGTATCTGGTGTCGCCAAAGTTTTCCACAATATGTTCGCAGGCGCTATGCGCCAAATCATTATTTGATCCGACAATAAAGTTAGAAAAACGATAACGTTCATTTAGGCCAGTGGGAGGTTTAGTGGATGTGTTTGGTTTATTTTTTGCTGTATCTTTGATTACGACTGTACGGTTGGATTTCACTGTATCATCCTTTTTGTTACCAATAATAAACTCAATAATTTCCGGCGTAATCCCGTTCCTTTTGAAAGCCTCCACGAGGTATTTGTTGTATTTCCCTTCGAGATTCTTTTTGATGAAGATATTTGGCACGCTGATAATAATCCGCCCGTCGCGATTCTGGGAGAGTGAGTTGTGTTTGAAAAACACATCAAAAGAAGCTGATGGCACAGATTGTTCTAATGCGCTCAAGACACTTTGCCATAGGTCAAACACTCTTTCCTCCTTATTCCATATATATTATAACGAAAAAATGATTAGTTTTCCACAGTTTTAATAAAAATAAGACATGATGTAATGAAGTTTTGAAAAATAGGTGTCACTTTTCCACAAAAAATAGCGTAAAGATAGGAGATTGTGGAAAACTAGTTGATTTTTGTGGATAGATTTTATATACTAGAACATAGTGAATTAAAATAGGAAATTATAATATGCCAAAACGCACATACCAGCCACACAAAAGACAACGCGCTACCACGCACGGATTTTTGGTCAGAAATGCCTCAAAAGCCGGTCGAAAAGTTTTGAACAGGCGGCGTGTCAAAGGGCGAGCTAAACTCGCGGTTTGATGTATGCTCCAGAGTCGATACCGTTTCCATAGTCGCGGTGGTGTCAACTACACCCGTTCGCACGGGCGGTTGGTGCGTGGCGTGGAATTGTCTCTGGTGGTGGCAAATAACACGCGTGGCAGGCAACGGTTTGGGGTGATTGTGAGCAAAAAAGTCTTGAAGTCCGCCGTTGGGCGTAATCGTATCCGGCGCAGGATTTATGAGGTCTTGAGGTTGGAGTTGCCTAAAATAAAAAAGCCTGTGGATTGTTTGGTGCTAGTGTTTTCCAGTGATGTCAAAGAGATGGATTTTGATAATTTGCAAAATATTCTGCTTGAACTTTCAAAAAAGGCAGGGATTGTGGTATAATCTGTTGGTATGAATATATTTGATCTTATTATAGTTCAGCCAGTGTTTAATTTGCTATTGACTATTTATAGCATTATTGGTGATTTTGGTGTGGCTATCATCATTTTCACAATTCTTGTGAAGTTTGCAATGTGGCCGCTGATGAAAAAACAGCTTCACCAAGCCAAACTGATGCGCAAAATCCAACCGGAGCTTGTGGAAATCAAGAAAAATTGCAAGGGCAACCGACAAATGGAAAGTTTACAGATGATGGATCTTTACAAGAGGAATAATATCAAGCCGTTTCGGTCGCTGTTGACTTTGGTGATTCAACTGCCGCTGTTTATTGCTTTGTATAGCATTGTTCGGATGGCGTTGACGGACAGCGCGTCGGTTGAGCGGTTCGCTTATGCGCCGGTAAGGGGGTTGGGTAAAGTTAACGACATTATCACGAACTTTGAGAGCTTCGAACCCAAACTGTTGGGGTTGGTCGACCTCAAGGCGACAGCGTTGCCGGTCTTAGGGTGGAGTTCGGCGATTATCCTTTTGATTGCGGTGGGTTCAGCCGTCACGCAATACGTCATCTCCAAACAACAAATGCCAGTGAAAAAATCCAAAAAGAAGTTCAGGGACATCATGAAAGAGGCGGCGGACGGCAAAGAGGCCGACCAGAGCGAAATCAACGGCATTGTTTCGGGTCAGATGATGAAAATTATGCCGGTTGTGATGTTGTTTATCATGATTAACTTGCCGGGGGCGTTGGTGGTGTATTATGCGACGACCAACCTTATCACCATCATTCAACAAAAGAGAGTTTTCGCGCGCGACGAAAGCGAAATGGAGCAAATTGCCGACAAAAAAGTCTTGAAAGAGCTGCGCGATATTGAAGAGGGTGAAATTGTGCAAATCAAACCCAAAAAGAGCAAAACAAACATCACTCGGATTACAGCCTCTGATAAAAAAAGGAGGAAAAGATGAACAAAGAAGAATCAATTATTTTTGCGACAAAATATTTGGAAGATATCTTGTCGTTTTTTGGCGTTAATTTGGCGGTGAAGTCGTCGTCGGATGAAGATGTGATTCAACTGGCGGTGCCATCTTCGGAGTTGAACGCTTGTTTGATTGGCAGGGACGCGGAAACTTTACGCAGTTTGCAGCACTTGGTTTCGATGGCACTATTTAACAAGTCGGCGGCGTTGGTGCGGGTCAATTTGGATATTGCCGATTACAAAAAACAACGCGAGTTGAAAGTGGCTGGGCGGGCTGAAGATTGGATAAAACAGGTGCGCGACACCGGAAAAAGTATGATTTTGGACCTCAGCCCCGCCGATCGGCGAGTGGTGCATAAAATGGCGGAAGATTATTCAGATGTCACCACCCACAGCGAGGGTGAGGGGCGCGAGCGCAAGTTGGTTATTGAAAAAGTGGGCTAGCCTCAAGGTTTCTTCAGCACTTTGTGATAAACCGACAAGGTTTCTTTTGCCATTTTTTCCCAAGAATATTTTTGCAGTTGTTTTTTCCCATTTTTGATAAGTTTGGCGCGCAAGGTTTTGTTTTCCAAAACTTCCGTAATTTTCTTGACTATATCTTTCACTGAGGCGGGATTGAAATAATTGGCGGCGTTGCCATAAATCTCGGGCAGACAAGTGGCGTTGCTACTGACCACCGGCGCGCCAAACTCCATAGCCTCCAGACCGGGCAAACCAAACCCTTCCATGGTTGACGGAAAAACATAAGCTTTGCAGTGCGCATACAGCCACGCCAGTTCGGCATTGTTCGCTTGCCCCATGAAATATATTTTTTTGTAACCCAATTTTTTGAACAAGCGTTGGTTTCTGATGGCGGCGGCATCCAACCTGTTGGCGAAAACCAACCCCAAATCTTTATGTTTTTTCAATATTTTTTGGTGCGCCTCAGCCAGTTTCAAGAGATTTTTATACGAGCTGTGCTTGCCGACATAAATTATAAAGTCTTGAAACGGCAAGCGAACTTTTTGAGGTTTTGATTTCGAGATGTCGGACGCCTCATAAATCACCGTGACTTTATCCGCGTCGATATTAGCAAAATCCACAAGGTCGCTTTTTGTGAACAAAGACGGCGTGATGATGGCGTCGGATTTTTTGGCAACGGTTTTGAAAACCACTTTGCCAATCAGTTGCTTGGTTTTGTATTTCAGCCAATTTTTGTCGTCGTTATAAGTTTTCATCAGAGTCAAATCGTGAAAAGTTGTCACAGTTTTGCCGCGATATAAAATTGGCTGTTGGGGCATGCAAAAATGCACCAAGTCCGCTTGCAAGGAATCTAATTGTTTTTTGAACTTGGTTTGTTCGGCGAAAGAATAGTTTTTGGCGTCGCAGATTTGAATCGAAAAGTTTTTGGCGGTTGGTTTCCAAAAATCTTTGTCTTCCGACGGCACCAGCACCACATATTGATTTTTGTGGTCAAGTTTTTGTAAAAACGTCAACAGCCTTTCAACATAGCGTCCGGTTGTGGAGTTGATGATGCGTGCGTCAATTACAATTTTTGCCATTTTATTGTCCTATGGTTAGACCCAATCTTTTGTCTTCCGGCACAAACAAACCAATCTCGTCGTCCAACATCTTCAAAACTTCATCCACAATTTTGGCGGAAACGTTTTCGCCATAAATATTTGCGGTTGCGCGCATGTCGTCGTTGTTTTTCGCGCCCTTGATAATTGCGACCACAAAATCACTATCAATCGGCGGCGCCAAAATATTTGAACCAGCCAGTAGTGACTCCCCGCGATCCGTGCCAAACCGCAAAGTCACACACGGTACTTGCAACACGTTCAACTCTTCTTGCATGCTACCGGAATCTGCCACCACCACAGGGCTGTGCAACATCAGGTTTATCATGTCGGCGTGATAAGTGATGGCTTCGGTATAAATGAAATTATCCGGATATTTTTTTAGCAGCTCGTTGATGGTGTGCCGATAGCCGTAGCGATCCAAAGCCGCCTCAAAAGCGAAAAGTGACACCAGAAAAACACTCTCGCCCGATTCCACCAACTTTTTGATGGAGTTAATTGTCACGCGAAAACGGTTTTCGTCCTCGCAAGTTTCGCGACGATGGATAAAAATGGGGATAAACTCTTTCTTTTTCAGCACTGGAAATTCGTCCAAAATCTTGGAATTGCCAATTGATTTCAGACTGCGTTGCACTGCGTCCGCCACCGAGTTGCCGACAACCGCGATTTTTTCTTTGGAAAAACCTTCCGCCAACAAAAACTCTCTATCCAACTCAACTGGTGCGGCATGAAAGCCGGTCGCCGCCTCCGCCATGCGGGTGTTGACTTGTTCCGGATATGGCTCCAAAGAGCCAAGCTCGTAATTGCTGCGTTTTTGCAAAGCTTTGTAATATTCTTCCCATTTGAACTTGCCCGATTGAAAATCTTGATAAAACTTCTTGTATATTTCGGCTTTGGGCGTCAGAGTGCGAATGCCGGCTTCCACGTGCACGCACGCTACGCGTTTCAAAATCGCGCCCAGCCCCACAGCCATAGCGGTTGAAGTATCGCCGTGGATATATGGGATGGGAACCTTGCCGCGTTCCACCAAAAAATCAATAATTTCGCCAAAACGCTCAGTCATTTGAGCATATTTGTCGTTCAAGCTGCCGTCAATACCCATGTGAAAATCAATTTCCAATCCAAACTCTTTCTCCACGCCACCGCTGTAACGATAATCATAATGTTGGTCGGTGTGGCACAAAATCACCAGCTCCCCGCGGTCTTTCAACTCCCCATACAGAGGCGCTTGTTTCACAATATCTGGTTTGGTAGCGACAATAATCACGTGCGCAAACTTCTTTTCCGAAGACTCTATCCGTTTGATTGACGCAAGTCCGATGTGTTGACCCATAAAATTAAATCCTTTCTTTAATATCGGCCCCACCCAACTACCTCAATTATAGCATAAATAACAAAAATTGTTAAGCATAAACTCTTGTTTTTATTTTGTGCTTATGTTACACTTTACTTAAGTATGTTGAGTAAAAGTAAGTCTGGGAAAGTTGTATTACGCATAAGAAAGCGGCTTGCTCACGTGCGAAAACTTCTCTCTCTCTCTCTCTCTCTCGTAGCGCGCGCCTAATTCATGCTACCTTGACGGAGGCTAAAAATGAAAGTTTTTGACACCTCGCACAATTTTTTGCACCGGACACTTCACCTAATGTCCGCCAAACTAAACAATCAACGAACTGGCAATGACGCGCCCAAAAACCATTTCACCCAGTCCAAGACTTTCAGGGTGTTTACTGTAGTTATGGCTATATTAGCGACTGGGTTGGTGGTTAGCTACTGGACCAAACTCCAATCCCTCGCCGACCCCTCCTACAGTGACCTCCAATCCCAAGGCATTAACATAGCAGTAGCCGCCGGCGAAGGCATCAACGTAGACATTGACGCCACCACCTGCAACCTCAACCTCCTCCCATCCCCCTCCGGTTTCCTCTCCAACTGCCAAATCACCGCCACCATCACCACCAACAACAGCAACGG
>JAISOF010000042.1 GCA_031275815.1 Candidatus Nomurabacteria bacterium | reverse complement strand
GCGAAAAGTCGAGCTTGCTCGAGCTTTTCCGAGAATGTGAAATATTACAACGTATGTTATAATATTACAAGTATAGCACTGCTCTTTTTGGTTTTTAATTATTATTTATTTATTATTTTTAGGGGGATTATGCAACAAAGCCACAAATTTCCGATTTTTTTGGACTTAAAAGTATGGAAGACGGCTTAGTTTGACATAAAAGGAGTGAGTTTGAGTGAGATGTGTTGTAGGCTAAAACATTCTGCATTAGAATTGGTATTTTTACTAGGTGTCATGTGGCGTCTTTGGAAGACCACTTGAAGATTCATTGACGTATGCACCTGATAGCGAAGCCGTAGTGCTTGGCGCTACTACTTGCGGGAAAGACGTTAAAGGCACTGTGGTACAAATTACTACTGTTTGTACTGTTTCTAGCTGTTGCCGACCAGTAATAGCCATAGGCTGTCTGGTGTGTTAATCCATAACTATACTGACCAGCACCAGCACGGAAGTAGCCAGCATATGATCCGCGCCATATACTAGAGTTGCCTATTAAATTAGATTGGACACTGCCAAGAGTCGTGTAGAGATGCTGAAACTCTCCGTTATCCCCTCCAGTAGGAAGGCGCCAACCTATTGGGCAAATAGATGCAGCGGCATCGCCACTTGTCATATCGGCCGTACCGGTGCTAGCAGTGGCGGCATACCAATTGTATAGATAGCCACATTCGGTATAATCTACACTGGAAATAGTAGTGCGATAAGAAGAAGCACAAGGTGTCACTGTACTAGAGAACTGCTTAACTCCGCCGCCATTATATTCGGAGTCTACATACGGGTCAACATAGTAGGCGATTGACGTAGCACTGGTTGTCCAACCACTAGTGCCATCACCAGAAGCATAATGCTCCATATTGCCAAAATCATTTCCGTTATTATCCATATCTCCACCATAAGCCAGATTTGTTATCATCCAGCACTTGTCGTCAGGCATTTTAGCGATGGCATAATAATGGTTATCCCGGCTGTCTTTGACCAGCGAAATTGCGTCGTTTGAGCCGTCGAATACGGTGGCGTTAGTACACATTGCCGGCGTGACATCTTGGATATTGCTGTCATCGACAATGATTTTATTGACAACGCCACTACTGTACATATAAGTAATATCCTCCCCGCTCTGCCCGCCCGTCGTGGTGACTTGGACGGCCTTTGCGCCAGTGGTGGTCTGGGCTGGGGCGCTGCAAGTGAGAGTGGTGTCGCTCGTGATATTTACACCTGTGCACTCTTCTCCGCCAATCGTCACGCTCGTCACGACATCTTGGCCATTGTATTTGAAATTGGTGCCGGTGATAGCGACTTGTTGCCCGGCCGCCAGGCCATTTTGGCTGCTGGGGCTGATGCTTTGAACCGTTGGGGCGGGAGCTTGAAGACCTCTTGCCTCCACTGCGATCAGTAGCGAGCCCGTGTAGTCCCCCGCTGACAGGGCGTTATTCATCTTGACCGCTAGGAAAATGTTGAGGTCTTCGCCGCTGGTGGTGTCGGTGGTGGTCTCACGGACTTTAACGGGGCTGTTTTTAACGGGGAGTTTAGCGTATTTGGCGGCAAGGAAAGCTTGCTCGTCTGGAGTGAGGTGGCTATCTCCGACGTCTACTCCGTTGACGGTATAGGTATCATCAAACGTATCGGTGGGGGTGGCACTCCTGGTAACTTGGCTCTCTGGGATGGCAAAGCCCCAGGTGTTAGTGGCTAAAGCCTGCGGGTTGCCAAAATCACCGGTGGTGGGGACGATAAACGAACCGGTCGCCAGGTCTTGCCCGGTTAGACAAGCGTCGGAATGAGTTAGGCAACTATTTTCGTCGTTAGAGGAGAGGTGGACGGTGTAGCCACCGCTATTGAAAGTCTTGATGGTGACGATGATTTGGCAGTTGGACATAAAGCCCGTGGGCAGGGGGAATAGATTTAGGTCGCAGGTGTCGGTGTTCAAGTTGACATTGACGCCCTCGCCGGCAGCGACGACGATACTGACTCCTTGGACTTGAGATTCTTCGTAAGATATATCAGCTAAAGATTGAAAGCGAATCCACTGGCCGACTACAAAGCAGGCGCCAAGCACAAAACAGGCTAGCGTGATGATAGAAACCTTGCGGTTAGTGTGGTTTTCTGGTGCGGGATTAAAAGGGTTGGGGGTTTTGGGGGTGATGGCTACGGGGCTGACATGAGCGGAGGCGGGGTTACGAGAGAGAGAGAGAGAGAGGAGTCAGCGTTCGGATTACTATAGCGAGTCATAAGATAGGTTATAAACCGGCTTTTAGAAATAAGCCTGACCAATTTCATAGCCACTGGGCCAGGTTTACGCCGAATTTTAGACCAAAATCCTTTTTTCATACTACTATTTTAGCTTATGGTTGAGCGATATGCAAGGGCCTTTTGAAGCATATTTTAGATGGGAGTGTTAGATTTATCCACTAATAACAACTTAGCAGCCACGGTACAATAGCGTTATTTTAGGCTTATTCTTGGCTAGGTCTAATAAAAAATTCCCTCACGGCTTTATCACCGTCAAATACCGCTCAGATTTCGTAATCGTCAGCCTTCTCACACCCGTCAGTTGCCGGTACTCGCCCTCGGACTGGAAGTCGAGCGCTGCGGGTCTAGCAAAGACCAGCTCGGAGTGCTTGGTGGCTCGAGCGGGCATATTTTTGAAAAGCGCTTTAAGCATAAAGAGCGCTAGGCTGGGGAGTTTAGATAAGTCTACCAGCACGGTGTTGAAATGGGCATCGGGGACAGTCCCCATTGAGAAAAAAGATGTTATAATAGCGTGCCAAAATCCCAAATAACGGGAACGTTACATACTTAACGACAAGGCTGGGTTTTTGAAGTTTTTCGCTAGTGAAGGGAGCTGTTTTTTGACTTTTAGGTCCAAAAAAAAAATCGGAAATTTGCGATTTTTCTTGACTTAAAAATCAAAACCTTGATGGGCAAGAGAATGAAAAACTTTTCACTTCGCAGTAAGCCTTTTAGGGTAGCTTTCCAATACACCCCCTCCGACCTCTTACAAAAGCCTTCATCTCTACAGCGAGCCCAGCAACCAATCAACCACATAAAGCCGCTTAACGCCATTATAAGTTTCCGACCCAGCGTCAAGCGTCAACAGGTATTTCGCGTTGTGATTGCGAATCTTATCAAAAGGCGCCAACTCACGTTCACGGGCTTGCTCACCGTTGATGGTTTCGCTGACTTGATAATATTCGGTGTCGCCAGACTCGGTGCGCACCACAAAATCCACCTCTTTTTGGTCGACTTTGCCCACCCAGACTGCGGCATGGCGACGCAACAGTTCCAAATAGACGATATTTTCCAAAATATGCCCACGGTCAATGTTGCTGTCTTTGCCGAGCAAAATACGGATAAACCCGGTGTCGACTAGATAGTATTTATTGAGGGTCTGCAAAATGTTCCGTCCCTTGATGTCATATCGCTCAGCCTTGTAAAAAACGAAACTGTCCACTAATGCCAACAAGTAACTATCGACAGTAGTCTTGTTGACGATATTTTTTTGTTCAGACAAACGAGTGGCGATTTTATTGGGCGAGATGAGGCTGCCAATCGAATCGGTAGTGAACTTCAATACCACCTCAAAGTCTGCTTTATTGCGAATCTGTTTCTTTTGGGTGATATCTCTTTCTAATACTGTTTGGTAAACGCTTCGCAAATAATCGTCAACTTCGCTCTTCGCGCCAGCGTTAATCAGGTTCAAAACTTCTGGCATACCACCAGTTTCCATGTAGCGTGCGAAGAGTTCGCTGCTGTTGCCATCACTCCCGCCAAAATACTCCGCAAAAGAAAACGGCAAAATCTTTATCTCAATATATCTCCCACTCAGGAAAGTGGCAAGTTCACTTGAGAGCATATAGGCGTTGCTGCCGGTGATATAAAGGTCGATAAAATCTTTGGCATACAAGCTGTCAACCAATTTCTCAAACTCTGGCACTTTTTGGATTTCATCAAGGAAAATGTAGTTTTTCGCACCTTCGTCGGCAATCCGCATGATGTAATCGTTCAGAACATGCCGTTCGAGCAAGGCTTCGTTTTCCATTTCCTCCAGGTTGAGCGAGATAATGTGTTTGGGCTTTATACCAGAGTCAATCAACTCTTGTTGGAACTGCTTGAACAGAGTTGATTTACCGCTGCGCCGCACACCAGTTATTATTTTAATAATGTTCTGGTCACATAATTTGTGCAGTTTGTCCAAATAGGCTTGTCGTTTAATCATGGTACCTCCAAGTATACACCTAATGCTAAGTTTCGTCAATAGGTCTAATGACGAAACTTTGGTTTTTTGGAGACTTTCGCCATTTGGCGCAGGGATGGCTCATAAACCTTCGGGCGTTTTTGAGGAGTGTTTGTTGGTTTCGGAGGGAAAAAGTCGGAGCAAAAGCCACCAAAACCGCCAAAAAAGCAAAAAACTTCAAAAAAGTCACCAAAAGGTATTTACTTTTGGATTTTTTTCCTGTACAATTTTGAGGTAATTTATGGCTAGTCAAAAGGAAGTAATCAAATTGACGGGCATAGTCGTCAAGACCTTGCCTAATACGCAATTTGAAGTAAAACTTGAAAACGGTCATATAATCGTCGCCCACATTTCTGGTAGAATGCGTAAGAACTTCATCAGATTGGTCGCCGGCGATAAGGTGGAAGTTGAATTAACCCCGTATGATTTATCAAAGGGGCGCATTAGTTTCCGTCATAATTAAATAATTTAAGGGAGAAGGCAAAAGATGAAGGTTCGTGCCAGTGTGAAAAAGATCAGTCCAGACGACATTTTGGTTCGTCGCAAGGGTGTGCTTCACGTCATCAACAAGAAAAAACCCAAGAATAAGCAGAGGCAAGGCTGATGGCAAGGATAGCAGGCGTAACTTTACCATCGGATAAGCAGGTTTGGGTTGGGTTGACGTATGTTTATGGTATCGGAAGGACAACAAGCAAGCAGATTTTGAGCGAGGTTGGGATTGATTTTGCCAAGCGCGTGAAAGATTTAACGGAGGCGGAGGAACAGAAAATCAACGGGTTTATTGATTCAAAGTGCATGGTGGAGGGCAGTTTGCAGAGGATTGTGACCGGCAATATCAAGCGCTTGAAAGACATTGGTTCATATAAGGGCGTGCGGCACAAGTTGGGGTTGCCCGTGAACGGTCAGCGCACCCGCACCAACGCGCGCACCCGCAAGGGCAAGGCGATTGCGGTGGGTGGAGCTCAACCAAAGGCAGCGAGTAAGACATAGGAGAGATGATGGCAGAAAAAGATAAGAAAACCACAACAACAGCAACGACTCCGGAAACAGAGTTGACAAGCAAGACGGCTGAAGCTGTTGCGACTCAGCCGACAGAAACCCCGACTGCGACGACACCTGCGAACGCCAAATCCAAATCTTCCGCGAAAAATCGCAAAAAAACCGTGTCGGCGGGTGAAATGCACATCAAGGCGACCTTTAATAATACAATTATTACGATTACAGACAAGCAAGGCGGGGCGTTGGCAACTTCTTCGGCGGGCGCTAGCGGTTTTCGTGGCTCCAAAAAGGGCACGGCGTACGCTGCGCAAGTGGCGGCTGAAAAAGCCATTGAAAAGGCCAAAAATAATTTCGGTGTGAGTTCAGTGGATGTGTTTGTGAGAGGCATTGGTCTTGGGCGCGATTCTGCGGTTCGAGCGCTACTGCCTTTCGGCATCGCAATTAATAGTATTAAAGATTTAACGGCACTACCCCATGGTGGGGTTAGACCAAAAGGAGAAAGGAAACCGTAATGGCAAGAGATTTAACGCCTATCGTTAAACAAAGTCGCCGCGAGGGGTTTGCTTTAGCTTCCAAGGCCCACAAGATTTTGGCAAGAAAAAGCAGTCCGCCAGGCAAAAAAGCTGGCGACAGGGTCGGCAAAAGCGGGTTGTATTTGACCCAGTTGCGCGAAAAACAAAAGGTGCGCCGGTTGTACGGATTGTTGGAAAAGCAGTTTGCCAACCTCATGAAAGAGGCGTCGACGGGTGAGGGTCTGGCGGGTGAAAACTTGTTGAAGTTTTTGGAACTGAGGGCCGACAATGTGGTGTTTCGGGCTGGATTTGCTTTGTCGCGACGCGCATCGAGGCAGCTGGTCAGCCACGGACACTTTTTGTTGAATGGTCGGCGGATTGACATCCCGTCCATCAGATTGAGCGCAGGTGATGTGTTGGAAGTGCGCCCCAAAAGCCAAAAGAGCATCTATTTCAAACAGTTGGCGGACACGGTGGTGGCGGCAGGCATCCAACCTTTGGGCTGGTTGAAAACCGATGTGCAAAAAATGAAAATTGAAGTTACAGGAGCGCCAAAACGAGAGGAAATCGAGGCGGGCATAAATGAACAATTGATAGTTGAGTATTACTCACGATAAAGGAAGAGAAAGAGGGGAAAATGGCAAAGACAATTCACAATCCAATGTTAAAAGAAGTTATCGACCATGATAAGAACAGCGCTACTTTTGTCGTCAGACCGCTGTACCCAGGTTATGGGCATACGCTTGGCAACAGTTTGAGGCGGGTGTTGCTCTCAAGTATCTTGGGCGCTTCAATTGTGGCATTCAAGATTGAGGGTGTGACACACGAATATACTGCGGTGGAGGGCATCAAAGAAGATGTGGTGGACATCATGTTGAACTTGAAAAGGGTGCATTTCAAGTCCCACACCGACGTGCCGGTGGAGGTGCACATTGAGAAGACGGGCACTGGTGAGTTGACGGCGGGCGACATTCCGTTGCCAGCGGAGTTGGAGCTTTCCAATCCTGAACAAGTGATCGCGACGATTGACGATCCGAAAAAGACTTTGGTGATGGACATTATTGTGGATTCTGGACGCGGGTATCAAACCATCGAAAAGTCTTCGGCGGAAAGATTGCACGGCGATATGATTGCGGTGGATGCGATTTTCACACCGGTTTTGCGTTGCCGATTCAAGGTGGAGAGCGACCGCGTGGGACAGGACACCGATTTGCAACAATTGCAGTTGACCGTTGAGACCGATGGCACCATCACGCCACGCGAAGCGTTTGAAGAGGCGGCGGCGATTTTGATTAACCAATACCAAGCTTTGGCGGGCAGCACGGTCGTAGAGGCCGCGCCAACACCGGGTGCGGAAGAAGACGACATCGCTAACGGGCTAATGACCCAAATTGAAGATTTGGGCTTTTCGGCGCGTACCACCAATGCTTTGATTAACAACCAAATCCACACTGTGCGCGACCTCGTGACTCTCTCTGATCAAGATTTCAAAGAATTGAAGGGATTTGGCGCCAAAGCGCTGGAAGAAGTGAAGACAAAGTTAAAGGAATTGAGTATTTAATATGCATAGACATGGTTATAAAGGCAGGAAGTTCGGGCGGGAAAATGGCGAGCGGCGCGCTTTGCTGAGAGGTTTGATGTGTGCTTTGGTGCAACACCAAAAAATCACCACGACTTTGGCAAAGGCGAAAGAAATCCGGCGCCCGATGGAAAAATTGATAACTTTGGCGAAGAAGAACACTTTGGCCAGCCGTCGTTTAGTAATTGCAAGGCTGGGGAGTTTGGAGCTGGGCAGCTATTTGGTGGACGTGGTGGCGCCACAGGTGCAACGCGACAGCGGTTATTTGCGGATTAATGCCACCGGTTTTCGAGTTGGCGACAACGCTGAAATGGCAGAAATTAGTTTTGTGGATGAAATCAAGATTGAGACCCCCGCTCCGGCCGCCAAAGACCAGAAAACCAAAGCAAAGGAGGAGAAGAAATGAAAGCTTTCAAAACCTATTCCCAAAAACCAGCGGAGATTAGCCGCGAGTGGTTCTTGGTTGACGCCTCCACCGCTCCGCTCGGCAAGGTTGCCGTCGTGGTGGCGGATAAATTGTTGGGCAAATCCAAACCCACCTTCACTCCGCACGTGGACAACGGCGACTTTGTGGTGGTGATTAACGCTGGAAAGGTGCTGGTCACCGGCAACAAAGAATTGGACAAAAAATACTACCGTCACAGCGGTTATCAAGGCGGGCTGACCGAATTATCTCTGGCACAAATGCGTGCCAAGAACCCCGCGGAAATCATCGAAAACGCCGTGCGTGGCATGTTGCCCAAGAATAAGTTGTTGAACGACCGAATGAAGCGATTAAAAGTTTTTGCTGGCGAAGAACACGCGCACACCGCGCAAACGCCAAAGAAAGTTGAGGTGAAATCATGAGTACCACCAAATATATTTATGGACTGGGACGTCGCAAAGGCGCTGTGGCGCGGGCGCGCCTGATTAAAGGCAAGGGCAGCGTCACCATCAATGATAAAGACGCGAAAGACTATCTGTGCCAAAATAAAGCCTTGCTGGCTGAGCTGACCGACCCATTGGCGCTCGCGAACAAACAGAAAGAGTTCGACGTCACAGTGCGAGTTTCCGGTGGCGGACTGGCTGGACAAGTCGACGCCATCAAACTCGCCATTTCCAAAGCCCTGACCATTGAAGCTCCCGACCTGCGCCCCGTGCTCAAGAAAGCTGGACTAATGAAACGCGACCCACGCGAAAAAGAGCGCAAAAAATACGGTCTGCGCTCCGCCCGCAAAAAAGAGCAATTCTCCAAGCGCTAGTTGTCCCTGTTATTTTCCCGTTATCCCAGAATCCATTCCACCCCGTCATCTCGGACTGGTTCCGGAGTTCATTCGTTGTTGTCATAAAGTTCGCTTGAGTTGCTGTTCCAACTAGGCTGGGCACCCAAAAGTAGGACTGGATAGTTGTTGAATGAGTTGGCACTGGACATGGTCGGTGTCGCTGGCACTAGGGCCACAGCCTGTAATGCCATAGCCGGTGTTGGGTTTACCCTGAAAAAAACTCTTGCTTTTTTGGATAATCTGTGATACAATGTAATTGTAACAAAGGGGTTTAAGGGATGTGTTACTGGGTATTGAGAAACTTTTTCAGAGCTTTTTCGGCTATGGTTAGTCGACAATCAACTAAATTCCTACAAACTATTTTTAAGGAAGTTATATTATTGGTTAAGCCTAAGTCCGCTAAAGTTAACCCGTTTATGTTAGACTTTTTTTTGCAAATCCGTTAATATAATAACAGCATTGGACGCGGACGGGAACCCTCCGGACGGGGGACTGTCCCCCGCGTCGAACAAAGATGTTTAAATACTATTAAAAGAGAGGTAAATATGGCGAAAAAGGCAAACAAAGAAACGCCCGCAAAGCAAGATAACGAGGGCAAGAAACAGGCGCTGAGCCTAGCGATTGAACAGATTAAAAAGCAGTTTGGCGACGGCTCCATCATGAAACTGGGCGAAACACACAAGGTGGACGTGGAGCTTTTGCCATCGGGCGCGCTGTCGCTGGATTTGGCGCTGGGTGGTGGCTATCCCAAAGGGCGGATTATTGAGATTTATGGGCCGGAAAGCTCCGGTAAAACCACTTTGACCTTGCACGCCATCGCCGAAATGCAAAAACAGGGCGGCACCTGCGCCTTCATCGACGCGGAGCACGCTTTGGATCCGGCATATGCCCGCCGTGTGGGGGTGGACACGGAGAACCTGCTGATTTCCCAACCCGACAACGGCGAACAAGCTTTGGAAATCTGTGAAAACTTGGTGCGCTCCGGCGCGGTGGACTTGATTGTGGTGGATTCAGTGGCGGCATTGACCCCCCAAGCCGAAATTGACGGCGACATGGGCGACTCGCAAATGGGCTTGCACGCCCGACTGATGAGCCAAGCCATGCGCAAGCTGACCGGCATCATCAACAAAACCAAAAGCACCGTCATCTTCATCAACCAAATCCGCATGAAAATCGGCGTAATGTTCGGCAACCCCGAAACCACCACCGGTGGCAACGCCTTGAAGTTTTATGCCTCCGTCCGACTGGACATCCGTCGCATTGGGCAAATCAAATCCGGCGATGACATCATCGGCAACCGCACCAAAGTCAAGGTGGTGAAGAACAAAATCTCGGCGCCGTTCCGTTTGGCAGAGTTCGACATCATGTATAACGAGGGTATTTCCAAAACCGGCGATGTGTTGGATCTTGCGGTGGAAAAAGACGTTGTGCAAAAATCCGGCGCGTTTTATAAATACAATGAAGAAAACATCGGGCAAGGGCGCGAAGCCGCCAAGCAGTTTTTGAAAGACAAACCCAAAGCTTTGGCAGAAATTGAACAGAAAGTCCGCAAAAACGTTGCTGGCGCGGGAGATGGGGTGGAATAGACCCGCCAAACGCCCACCCAATCCAGTAATCCAGTAATCAGCAACGCCAAAAACAGCAAACAGCCACCAAAACCCGACGCCAACCCAGAGAGGCGCCCAATTGGTCGGTTCGTCAGCAATGCCAGAAATGACCAAAACTTCCCAAACCGCCACTTTGGGCGCATTTTGCTTGCCAAAAATCCGGTATTGTTGCATAATTATCACCCCGTCAAAGAGTACGTTTCGCGTCAAATCGGTTAAGGTGTGGGCACCCCACACCCTTCAGCCTTAACCGATTTGGTTGCACTCGGCGAACAGCAAAGCCTCTTTGACGGGGGTGATAATTATGCAACAATGCACAAAAATCCTCTCATGCTTGCCAAAAAGTAACTAAGCGTGATTAAATATACCAAGAATCTACTGAACATTAAAAATAGAAAGGAGGCAAGCAATGAGCAGTGTAAGAACAGTATTGAGGGGCATCGGTCAAAAAGTCAGCCTGATTTTTTGGTTAATACCCGAACGGGCACCTGTATCGAAATCCAACCTTGCGCAGCTGGAGGAGACTCTGAGGCACCGCAAGACTCTTGTCGTCGTGCCACCGGATGAAGAAGCTTTTGTGGAAAAGCTGTCAAAAAGCTTGCCCAGCGCCAACTTCGCAGTAGCGCAAAGCCGCCATTTGACAGCGGATGGATTGCTGTCATCCGCCGAAAATGACATCAGGAGCTTTTTCGACTTTTCAAGTCCCGACGCCCTCATGGTCGTTGCGCAAGAAACCATGTTTTTAAACCTTGCCAAGCGAGCTGGATGGAAAGACCCAGCCACCTTGGTCAGCGCCAACATCTTGGTGTTGTATCCCAGCGGCAGGCAACGCCGTTTCTAATCTTTTCTATTAATTGGGGCCCCTTTCTGGGGCTTTTCCCAATCTTGACAGAAAGCGATTTTTGCGATAAACTGATGAAAATAATCAATGTTGGGAGCGAAAAACGCGTTATTACCACAGAAAGGATACAAGATGGCAAAAAAAGCCGCGAAAACTGATGATAAAACTTTGGCAGTTGAAGAGGAGCGGGCGACGGTCAAGAAGACCGCGAGCAAAACCTCCAAAACCGCCGCAAAAAAGTTGACCGACCAGCCGGCAAAAGCGACCAAAAAGGCAACGAAAATGGAAACAACTGCAACCTCAAAAGCCGTTGAAACAGCGGCAAAACCAGTTGAACAACCGGAAACAACTGAAAAACCAAAAGCCACAACAACAGAGGCAGAAGCCACCGAAAAAACGGAAACAACTGAAGAAAAGTTTGCCAAATCCGGCAAGCGCAGCAAGAAAGTTATTGAAGAAGAACAAGCCGAAACCGAGCGCAAAGAGCGCGCCAAAACCCACAAAAAGTTGGCGGAAGAAGAAGTGAAAAAGGGCCCAAAGCCCGTGACCAAACCACGCATTGAGCGCCGTAGCAAAAAATATCAAGCGGCGGCGAAATTGGTTGACCAAAACAAGCATTATGATTTGAAAAGCGCCTTGGATTTGGCAACCAAAACCACCACGACCAAGTTTGACGCGTCGGTGGAAGTGCACGTGCGCCTGAACGTCGACCCGCGCCAAGCCGACCAAAACATTCGCTCGACCGTGTCTTTGCCCAGTGGCACCGGCAAAACCATCAAGGTAGCAGTTTTCGCCCCCGACGACCAAGCCAAAATCGCGAGAGCGGCGGGCGCCGACCTTGCGGGCGACGAAGATTTATTGCAGATGCTAGAAAAAGAGGCGCTGAACTTTGACGTCCTGATTTCCACCCCTGCCTATATGCCAAAACTCGGCAAATACGCCCGCCTGCTCGGTCCCAAAGGGTTGATGCCCAACCCCAAAGCCGGCACCGTGACCGCCGATATCAAAAAAGCCGTGACCGAAGCCAAATCCGGCAAAATTGAATACCGCGTTGACAAACAAGCCATCATCCACGTTGCCATCGGCAAGGTCAGTTTTGGCACCGAAAAACTCTTGGTGAACGCCGAAGCCTTCTTGAACAGCCTGAAGTCCCAAAAACCCGCCTCCATCAAATCAGTCTTCATCAAATCCGTCCACCTCACCACCACAATGGGCCCAAGTGTCAAGGTTGAGAACGTTTATAACTAGCTTGACTTGCGACAAATTGCCGCAAAATCTCAATTTCACCCTAGCATTTTTTGATAAAGCGTGTTATACTAAAAAACAGTTACCGAAGACAGTAGCCGCCAAATCAAACTTGGCTTAATCTGCTACCGAGGAAAATCTTGCTTTTTGGTAACCAAACCTTAACAATTTGGCTAACCAAAATAAACTAAAGGAGAATAATATGGCGATTACTCGCGATAAAAAACAAGCTTTAGTTGCTGATATGAAAAACCTGCTGGAAAACGCCAAAATGACCGTTTATGCCAAATATGAGGGTCTCAGCGTGGCGAACATGGAAGAGTTGCGCAAGCATGCCCGCGAAAACGGCGTCAAAATCCGCATTGTCAAGAATCGCTTGCTGAAAGTGGCGATGAATGAGATTGGGGTTTACAAGGACGCCGACACCTCTGGGCTGACCGGTCAATTGCTGTATGCGATGAGCGACAGCGACGAAGTGGCACCGGCGGGAGTGTTGGACAAGTTTGCCAAAACCCATGCCGCCCTGCAGATTCAAGGCGGATTTTCCGGTGATGGCGAGACTCTGGCGCAAGAAAATGTGTTGGCGCTTGCCAAGCTCCCCAGCAAAAACCAGCTGATTGCCGAAACGGTGGCAATGTTGTTGTCGCCGGTGAACGACACGGTGAACGCTTTGTCGGGCAATTTGCATGCTTTGTTGGACGGCATTGAGGCGAAAGCCAGCGCATAAAAGCAACTATCACAACATAATTTAATAAAACAAGAAAGGAGCGGAAACTTTTGGGAAAAGGTTTCCGATTGAAAAATATGGCTGATATCAAAAAGTTGGCTGAAGAGCTGACCAAGTTGACGGTTTTGGAAGTCAACGAATTGAAAAACGTATTGAAGGATGAATATGGCATTGAGCCAGCGGCAGCAGCCGTGGCAGTGGCGGGCGCAGCAGCCGGCGGAGACGCAGGCGCGGCGGCAGCCGAAGACACCAAGAGCGAATACAACGTCATCTTGAAAGAGGCGGGCGGACAAAAAATTGCCGTGATCAAAGCGGTGAAAGAAGCCACCGGATTGGGGCTTGGCGAAGCCAAAGCCATCGTGGACGGCGCCCCCGCAACGGTCAAAGAAAAAGTTGCCAAAGATGAGGCTGAGGCGATGAAAAAAGCCTTGGAAGAGGCGGGCGCAACGGTCGAGTTGCAATAAAAAATTAAGGTTAGCCAAGATTGTTTCAGAGAGCCGCTTTTTTGGAGGCGGTTTTTTGATGGGGTGGGGTGTGGGGTTTTGCTCTGTTTTGGTTGTTAGTTTAAGAGCATATAGCCTATGGGTGAGGCGCTTACGCCCTCACCCATAGGCTAATATGCGCCAGCCACCGCCCGCCAACCGTAGCTGCTGTTCGCGCTGCCGTTCGTGTAGTCCGAGGAGAACAGCCCCGCGAGCGACCCATTGATAGCGAGGCCCCCACGGATGAACCACGGGCTGTAAGCGCCCACAAAGTACGAGTAATCTCCGCCCCAAGACTGATTGTAGCTGGAGACGGACTGAACTGTTTTGATTTCGTGTAACGCTTGTCCGCCACAGGTCGCCCAAGTGCATTGGTTGTTGTTGGTTGCATAGTCATTGTTGGTGAAGGTGGTCTGTCGGTTGTAGAGGTTGTAGTATTTGGGGTCTGGGAATGTGCTAAAACCGGAGGAGCTGGGAGATGGGTTGCCGCTGGTGTTGGAATAGACTGCCATTTGGGGTTCATAGTTGCCACCGGACATGTCATAGATGCCATAGATGTTGTCGGTTGTACTGGCGTGTTGACCTTGAGTGGTGTGGTAGGCTCCTTCGTCGTTGGTGCCAGGCACGCAGGATGTGGTGGAGCTGGCGTTGGCAGTGGCTGCGCCCCAACCGGTTCTGGCATTATAGTTATCGGATTTGTAACAGTTGTTGATGTAAACCTCACTGGTGCCTCTGCCGTAAATGCTAGTGGATAGGTAAGCTATGGCTCCCCAATCATCGTTTTTGGACATTCTGGCATTAAAGCTGTTGAAGTTTTGGGTGTTTTGGGAGCTGTTGGTGGGGACAACTGTGCCGTCGCCATTCTTGCCCATGTTGACGGCTATAGTGAACTCGGTGCTGACGTTTTGGTAGTTTAAGCCGTTTTGGTTGGGTTTGATGTAGACGTGACCGGCAGAGACGGCACTGGTGGCGGTAGCGGTGCTAGTGATGCTGTCGGAGGAGCTGGTTTCGAACTTGCCTATCCAGAGGCCGTTGAGTTCAGTTGTGCCGAGGGTGAAAGCGGGGTGAGTTGTCCAACCGCCGACCGTGGTGCCGTTGTAGGTGGTTTTTTGGGTGGATTTTTGGAACTGGATGTTGAAGAGATATGGGCTAGCGGTTGAGAGCACGTCTTGTCCATTGCCGTCCTGGCATTGACCGGCGGTGAGGGTGATGGAGTCACTGGCGTTGGGGCGGCAGACTTGGTACTCATATCTTGGGATATAAGTCCAATAACCCAGTATGTCGTCTTCGGCGATCACGGTGCCGGCGGGGTCGGCTTGGTATTGGGCAAGGGTTGATGAGGTGACGGTCACGGCATTACACCATTGTTTGGCGTCATAGTTGCACCAGCTGGATGGGTAGGTGTCATCATTCGCTTTGTTGACGATGGGTATCATGTTGGCGTCAAGGTCAACGGTGAACTCAGTGGTGCTGGCTCCAGTGATGGAGTTGATGGCATCCGTGTTGGAGTTGGCGGCTTTGACCCAGGTGTTGGTGGGGGTGAGTTCATCTGGAGGGATGTAAGGAGCAGGGTTGGAGGTTTCATCATAGGCGATGTCAAGGGTATAGGAGCCGATGTTGGAGTTTTCAGG
>JAISOF010000033.1 GCA_031275815.1 Candidatus Nomurabacteria bacterium | reverse complement strand
CCCCCACCCCACCACCAAAATCATACACACCCCACGCGCGCCGCGGCCCGCGGGGGGGGCCGCCCCCCGAAACATAAGAGTTGTTGTAGGGTAAAACTAAAAATATCAAAATTGAATGCGGGAGAGAAAGTGAGTTTTTCTCATGCAAATAAAAAATATAAAATTAAGAGGAACGACTTGGCGGAGCTGGTCGGTTGGAGGAAAGATTGCGGGCGCTTTGGCAGCTATGGCTTTGGTTTTCACGCCGATTTTTGCGGTGTTGCAGATTGGGCAACCGAGCAGCGCTTTGTCTGGCACGACCTATCTGGGCGGCATGCAAGATGGCAGCGACCTACTGAGGATTGCGGTCAATAACGATGGTGGAACTAATCCACAAAGGTTTAACCCGAATGGGAATTGCAACCTGACGCCGGGCAACACGGGGTCGTGTTGGACGAGAGAATACTATGCTGGCAACGGCAACGGTTTGGTGTTGTATGCTAATGGTCAGGTGATGTTTTGGGGTGGCAATAATAGCGCGAATTTTGGGTCAAAGTCAGGAGATGTAAACATTTCGGTTGGGCACAGTGCGTTTGTGGGCAGTACTGAAAAAATCAATCGTACATGGACTGGTATTAATGACGCTGACGGTATTGTTTTGCAAGAGACTATCAGCTTGGTGCGCGGGTCGCAAGAATATACAAGAGCAGTTACGATTGTGAACAACACTGGTGCGGAGCTTAGTGACGTACGCTTGATTGTGGGCGGTGACACTTATTTTGCCGGTGATGACAGTGGTTACACCGGTTATGGAGCGGGTGGCAATATGGTGTATGTTTATAAGGACAGCGAGCATGGCGCAATGTTTTTCTCTGGCAGTACCGCAACTCCGGCGGATAAATATTTCGCGGGCAACTTTAGTAGTGGTGTTGCACACGCAAAAACGTATGCAAATCTGCCAAACACAGTCAGCGGTTCTGCTTATGAAGTTGACACCAGTTATTACTTGCAATGGGGCGATGGCTCACAAGACATTGCGGCAAGCGGTCAACTGACGATTGGCATGAGTGAATCCATCACCAGTGAATCGACAACACAAATCCAAGTTGCAGCTCCGGCAAATCGAGCAGCCACAGCTGAT
Organism: Candidatus Nomurabacteria bacterium; assembly: GCA_031275815.1. Classification (GTDB taxonomy): domain Bacteria; phylum Patescibacteriota; class Saccharimonadia; order Saccharimonadales; family Saccharimonadaceae; genus JAISOF01. The sequence goes on along the minus strand of JAISOF010000033.1, from coordinate 21,844 downwards.
TCAACGGAAGTTTTCAACTTCACGGTGCTTGGTTTGGGTGCAGACACATTGACCTTGAGCGACTTAACGGCTACATCGTCGCACGGTTGGAACGTCCAGGTTACGCCGACCAGTGGGAGTTTGGAGTTTGGCGACATTCTGGCAGTCACAGCAACAGTTACGATTCCTGCTGGTGCGGAGCCGAACACGATTGATACGATAACTCTTTCAGTGCCGTTTTCTGGGGCGACATCGGGTACCGAAACCGCCACGGTGCGGATGATTGTGGATCCGCAACCGCCCACGATTGTTTCAGTTTCGCCAACAGTGGGCATGGCGACTGGCGGCAATAATGTGACGATTACTGGCACCAATTTCAATGAGTTGTTGACGGTGCTAATCGGCGACACTGAGGCTGAGGTTGTGAGCGTGACCCCCACCGCTTTCACGGTCAAAGCTCCGGCGCATGCGGCGGGCGTGGTTGATGTGGTGATTGATGGCGAGTTTGTCGATGCAGTGACGTTTGAAAACGCTTACGAGTATGTTTCAGGCAGTTTCGTGGATGGCAACAGGCACGAACTCGGCACGGACAGCGAATTGGTTTATCAAACTAGTCGCGACGTCGCGTTGGTTGAAAGCGTGACGATTGCTGGTCATATGTTCACGATTGAGGAGTTGGGGCAAGCGCTTTCCGGCGACACTACTGGTACGATTGTGACGATTCCGGCAGAGCTTTTGAACGGGTTGACGGTCGGTACTTATGCGATTGAGATTGCGTATGCGGATGGTTTTGATGTTGGCGACAATTTTGAGATTTATGAGCAGCAACAACTCAACGTTCCGAACACTGGGACTGTCAAGGGCGACACATCCAAGACAGTGGCGTTTAGCGTTTTGCCGATAGCCGCGATTACTTTGGTGGCTTTTGTGGTATTGCACAAGGTGGTCAAGGTCAGGAACGGGCGCGTAAGGTTTAATAAATAATTTTGCACGACCGGTTAATTCCGAACCGCACCCCGAAAGTTGTACAGATTATGTATGGTGAGTAGGGGTGTTTTGTTGTGGCGTTAAGCATGCACCACTATAAAGAGCAACGTTGTCCCAACAATTTTATTCTATGTCGCAAAATCTGGTGTATAATGGGGGTATGTTTTTATCAGATTTGGCGCAGGATTTTTTGGAGTATGTGGAGGTGGAGCGGGGGCGGTCTTTGAAGACGGTGGAGAATTATCGGTTGTATTTGGATCGGTTTTTGGAGTTTGTGGACGGGTTGAAGTCGAATGCGACGCCGGCGGATATTACAGCGGAGGTGGTGCGGAAATATCGGCTGTTTATCAACCGGTTTCAGAATGAGCATGGTGAGCGGCTGAATATGCGCACGCAAAGTTATCATTTGATTGCGCTGAGAGGGTTTTTGAAGTATTTGGCGGGGCGCGACATTAAGACTTTGGCGGTGTCAAGGGTGGAGTTGCCGAAAGCGGTGAAGAAACAGGTGACTTTTTTGCACTATGACGAGGTGACGCGGCTTTTGGAGGCGGTGGAGCAAAATGCTGAGGGAGAGTTGAGGTTGAGGGATTCGGCGATTATTGAGCTGTTGTTTTCTTCAGGACTAAGGATTTCGGAGCTGACGGGGTTGAACCGCGACCATATCAATTTGAAACGGCGCGAGTTTATGGTGCGGGGTAAGGGGTCGAAAGATCGGCCGGTATTTATATCGAGTGCGGCGGCGGAAAAATTGGAAGAATATCTCAACAGCCGCAGCGATCAACTGCCGGCGTTATTCGTGAATATTAGCACAAACGCTTCAAAAAGTCAAGTGGACAGCGATTTTCGGCGGTTGACGCCACGTTCGGTGCAACGGTTGGTGCAGAGGTATGCGAAGTTGGCGGGGATTACGAAACATGTCAGCCCGCACACCATGCGCCACAGTTTTGCGACGGATTTACTGATGAATGGCGCGGATATTCGGTCAGTGCAAGCAATGCTTGGGCACTCGGATATTTCCACGACCCAAGTTTATACGCACGTCACCGACCAGCATTTGAAAGAAGTGCACGAGCGGTTTCACAGTGATTGATTATTTGCACTCAGTCAGGTTGTTGACGCCGCTAATCCAGTTGTTTTTGGTGATTTGATAGGATTTGCAAAGGGCGTAATCGGAGCTGCCGCCAGTCAGTTCAACGGCGTATTCCGGATATGGGAAGTTGACGTCAATCAGTTCGACGCGGCTTTCAATGCGGCGGAGCAGGTCGGAGGTGCGGCCGGTGGAGTCCACGACGGCTTGGACGCCGGAGAAACCTATGGGGGTACCGTCTTGATAAAGCAAGATTTGGTAATCCATTGATTGTTCGTTGGCATAGACGTGGGCAAGGCGGAGGAAGACTTCGTCGTTATCATTGCGGGCATTTTCAGGTTTGGGGCTGGTGCCGAGTGGGTTGGGTAAGTTGATAGTGGCTGTACAGTAATAGCGCACATTAGCGTTTTGGCACTTAGTAGTGAATAGACCGTTCGCTCCATAATTTGAGTCGGTACCCAATTTGTCGCTGGTTCGTGCAAAAGTGCTAAAATCAATAGTCAGCGGATCACCATCCTGTGTGGGCACGATGATAGCGGTTGCGCGGTTGGTTTTATTGGCGCTCATGTCGCTCATGTCGAAATCTGTTAAACTGAACGAACCGGAAGTTTGAATGAGTTGAGTTTCAATTACTGGAGGGACGTTTCTTGGCCATTCTGCAGGGAAGAAAGTTGTAGGGTTGGCGTTGTAGACGGGCAACTTAGCTATATCCCAGCCATCAGCAATGTTGACGTTGGTCGTCCAATTGATGACAATCTTATTGAATTGCTTTTCAGCGCGCAAAGGTATAATGCGCGAGCGGTTGGTTTGATCGAGCCGCCCAAGGAAGTCTTCCGCGCTGTTGGTGATGCGAACGCAGGTATAGGCTTGGTCGAGTTGTTCATCGGTTGTGGTGGTGCCAGTGTTGTTGGATTCTTGGATGGTGGTTTCTTGATTGTTGGGCGCACCTTTGATTGGCCGTCCGAGGATGTTGGACACAATGTCACAATCGTCACCAGCATTTGCGTTCATCAAGCTAATAACATCGTCGCAAGTTACGTTTGCGGTGTTGGGGTTGCCATCATCTTCCGAAGCACCCATATCCGTACCGGATAAACAGGCGTTATATTTCATAATCGCTAATTTCGCGTCTTCAATGCCCGCCAGAGCCGAGTCATAAGCGGATTGCGAGATGTCGTCGTTGCTACTTTGCGAACGCTCCTTTAACATAATCCTGACGAAACTAAGCGTGATGACGGTGAGTAATAGTGTGGCAAAAATCACGACATATAGTGAAACGGCGCCTTTTTTGGTTCTTTTCATGATGATCCTTTCAATACGGCGCCGGAAGAGCGGGCCGAAAAATTAAATTTATTAACTGAACAGTAGCTAAAATCAAAGCCGATGTGTTGGTCGTTGACGAAGTCAATCGCGTCATCGCTGTTGGTGTCTGCGCGGTCTTGGGGAGCGTAACAGCTTTCGTTCGGGATGAGGGCGCCGTCGCGATTGACACCGCGGATGGTGCCCAAGATGAAGCTGAAGCCATAAAAGGTTTGACCGTTGCTTTGGCTGGTGGCGGGGGTGAAGGCTTTGAAGTCGTATAGCGCCAAGTCCATTTCGTTGTTGGTGAGGAGCTCAACGAAAGTTTCGTTGAAAGCTTCGCCCTCAGATGTGGTGAATGTGGCCTGTCGGATGTTGGGTGTCACGCGAGTTATGCCGCCATCATTGACCACTTCGCAAGCCTTGCGGCTGGGGTCGCGGACTTTGACAAGGCGAAAATCTCTGCCTCCATCGAGAAAGCCCTCAATGTTCAAATCACCTTGGTCGCCAGTGCCGTCAGCGGTGGAGTCAACGCCTTGACCAAACCGCCAGTCACTTTTTTGGCGGTCGGCGTGTTTCCAGATGTAGCTGTAGTTGCCAGTACACAAGATGCCACCATCTATGCGATTATTGACACTTGTTCTCATTTCGCGATAATATGAGGTTTGACCAACTGTGTTCCCTTCTTCGGGCGGTTTATAGGTCGCTTCACCTGCGTCGTTAATCAAACTGCCGATTGGCGGGGCGTTGGCAACGGTTTGGGTGATGTCGTCGATGATGGAGCGGGCGTTAATGTTGACTTCTTTGATGGCCATGCCTTTTTTGTATGAATCCATGACGTGCATGATGAGGGTGGCGATGGTGACGAGGAGTAGCGCCACGTACAACATGGCAAGCATTAGCTCAATCAGGGTAAAGCCTTTTTTCGCTTTCATCATTCTGTGACCCTCGGGTTATACAGGCGCACAATGGTGCCGATGGTGGATGGAATGGCACTGGCGGGGGCGTACCAACAGGCGCGGATGTGAAAATCGTAATAGTCGGGGAGATAGGCTTTCATAACGTTGCTATAGGTGGTTTTGTTGCTGGCTGTGACGAGCACCCAGAGCCCTTCAGAGCGACGAACAAAGACGTAATCGCCCGCTGAAGAGTCTTCTTGCAAGTTTTCTTCGTTGCTATTGTTGCGAGCACTTGAGGTGGAATAAATAATGCGTGGATAGAGTGGGGTTGATACAATGGTTCCTGCCAACTCGTTATAATCAGTGATGGACTGGGAGAGTACGGTCGAGGAACGACCACGGAGGTCAGTTATAGTATTTGGATCTGCAACTGGGGTAGATAAGGTTAGTCTGCGAGTATTGAGGATAAATGCGCCCTGCATATTACCACTGTTCATGGCAGTGGCACAGCCATCATTTTGGTAATTGCTACTTGTGGAGGTTGCTTGTTGTGGTACGTGGAATTCCGGCAAAGGGTTAGTGGTAGTATTGTGGACACGGCTAGTGCTATCGCCATCATTATCGGTCAAATTGTCCCAAAGGTCATCAAACTGCCAAGTGGTGGCGTCGTTTTCGCGTTCGGCGGCAAAACCGTTTTGGATGAAACGCAAGGCTTCGGCTTGGGCGTCGATTTCGTTGCGCGCCAAGGTCAATTCCACGGCGGCTTGGGCGGTCGAAATGCCGGAGTTCATCAAGCTGATGGAAATCACCGCAATCAGACCAAAAATTGTGGTTGCGAAGATTACTTCAATCACGGTGTCGCCACGTTTTCTTTTCATTAGCCTCCCCAATTATTGTTATTCGTCATTTGGTGTACTCCGGACATACGATGGCATCACTTTCGCTCAAAATGTCAACTGCTGAGGAACTGCCGCCGTTTTGGGTGACTTTCACCACTCTGCGGGCGTTGCTCATGAAATTGGTGTCGGCGGGGATGACGCAGAAGAAACGGGGGGTTTGTTGGTATGAGCTCATACTTTCTTGGTTGTCGGCGCTTTTGGGGTTGCTGGGGTCTTTTAGAGGTATAAAGGCATCCACGAGATTATTGGTGGTTGTGCCTTTGTATGCTAAATTGGAGGCATTGCCTTGATAGACTTTATCATTGCCGCCGCAGGTAGCACTGTCCGTGGCGTCGTTACAGGGGATGATAAAAGTGCGGATGGTGCTGGAAAACGGCGCGCGCACAATCAAGATGGCGCCTTGAGCTGGGATTTGACTCATGTTGTCGGGGGAGCTACCGTCGGGGTTCAAGAAGAACGTGTCAGTATAAGCGTCCCACTCCAGATTATAAACTTCGCCTTCGCCATCGCGCCCAAGTTTTGCCTCGCGGAGCAGTTCATTGTCACTCATTTGGTCTAGTTGGAGTTTGTAGTTTAGGTCTTCGTTGCTTACTCCGCTACATTTTCCCAAATCTGACGGATTGCTGGGGTTTTCCGTATTGAAACAAAACGAAGTTAAGTCTTTGCCAACAACTGGGGTGACGCGGACGGTGCCGTTGGATGCCCAGCCGGTTGGAGTGTTGGTAGCTGTGCCATAAAACTCAATCAAGCGTCCGTACATCAAGCAGTCGCTACGACCGCGATAATCTTGTTCTGCGTTTTCATCGATATACATATATTCAACGTTACTGACAGAAGGGTATGGCACGCATGCTCCCCTCTTGCCGTACTTGGCGCTCTGCGGGTTAGCGGTCAAGGTGTATTGCTCTTGGAGGAAACTTTTGAAAGATTCCACGCTGTCGTTGTATCGTTCGCGGTTGATGGCGGTGCCTGTGCCGATGAAAATACCAGCGATTAGAGCCATCGAAACCGTGAAGAAAGCGATGACCTCTATTAACGTAAAGCCCTTGATTGTTCTTCTCATGACCTAATTATAACATAAGCATTAAAAAATTATCAAGGATAAAAGCCAATTTTGTGCCAGAAAGACGATGAGAAAGCCGGCAATCAGGAATGGGCCGAATGGAATGCGGCGGGTTTTCAGCTTTTTGCAGGCGAGTAGCGGGAGTGTGACGAGGCAACCGAGCAGGTTGGCGGCGAACAGTGCGAAAAATGCCAACCATGCGTCGCCGAGCATGATGGCAAGCGGGAGGGCGAGGAGGTAGTCACCGGCGCCGACTAGTTTTTCTTTGGAGAAGAAATATAACAAATAATAGACGCCGGAGAGAATGCCGATGGAGCCGAACAGGGAGAGGATTTTTGCGCCGTTTAATGGGCTACCAGAGGAGAGTGCCCAGAAAGCTATCGCGAAAATGACGCCAAAAAGGATGGGTTTGGTGAGGACGAGCCCCCATTTCAAGTCATAAATAAAGAGGATGGCAAGTGGGATGAGGGCGACAAGGAATACGATGAAACGAGCGATTTCCAGAGGGGTGACGAGGGCGAACGGGAAGAACAAATAAGACAATGCGAAAGTTGACCCCAAGCCGATTTCTGCCAAGATTTCCGCCCAGCCGATGGGTTCGTGGCATTTTTTGCAACGCCCTTTTTGGATAATCCAGCTGAAAACGGGGACGAGTTCAATGGGCTCCAAGCGTTTTTGGCATTTTGGGCAGTGCGAGGGGGGTTGTTTGAACAATTTTGCTTTGCGCCCATGCAGGCGGTGAGCTTGGCAACAGGCAAAACTGCCAAAAATCGCGCCAAAGATGAACAGAGCTGTGGTAAGCATAATCTCCATGCAAGTATTGTAACTCATTTAAACCATGTTGACAAGGGCATAAATTGGGAACAGGACGGCGAAGAGCATGCCACCGGCGACAATGGCGAGGAAGACCATCAAGATGGGTTCAATCATCGTGGAGATGGTGCGGATTTCTTCATCGACTTCCCTTTCCAGCACTTCAGCGGCCTTGCCAAACATTTCATCCATTTTGCCAGATTGTTCGCCGATGCCAATCATTTGGGTAACGATAGGCAGGACGTAATCTTGGATTTTCAGCGATTCGGACAGCGCCTTCCCACCTTTGACGAGTTCGGCGGCTTTGTCGATGCTCTCAGCAATGATGACGTTATTCACAGCGTCAGAGGAGATGTCCAGCATGTCCAATATCGGCACGCCGGATTCCAACAGGATTTGGGAAGTGCGAGAGAAACGCGCCATATACAAACGGCGAAACAGACCTTTGAAAACGGGGACGTTGAGGGCGAAAGAGTGTTTGAAACGGGTACCGGTTTTGGTGCGCAAGAATTGGATGAAGAGGAAAATCAGGCCGATGATGACGCCACCGATGGCCCACCACCACTTGATGATGAAACGCGAAACGCCGACCATGATTTCGGTGATGAAGGGCAAAGATTGATGAAGGTCGTTGTATAACAGTTCAACTTGGGGGATGACTGTGAAGAGCATAAAGCCCATCACGAGGACGATAACCACGAGGACGATGGCGGGATAGACCATGGCGCCACGGATTTTGCTCATCATTTCGGCGTCTTTTTCCAATTGGTTAGCAAGGCGGGAGAGGGATTTGTCCAAAGTACCAGAGTACTCACCAGAGCGAATCAGGGCGACATAGACATTATTGAAGACTTTGGGGAACTTTTCCATCGCGTCTGCCAGAGGTTTTCCGCCCTCCACGGTTGCCAAGATGTCTTCCACGACGCCGCGCATGGGCTTGGAGATGGTTTGCTCGGCGATGGTTTGCAAGCTCTGTGCGAGTGGCAGACCGGCGCCAATCAAAGTCGCAAACTGGCGGGTGAAAATGATTTTGTCTTTGGTGGTAATGCGGTTCAAGAGGTTGTTCAAAAAGCCACCGGTATTGGCTTCGGTGATGGCTTGCGGAACCAGTCCACTCCCCACAATCAGTTTGCCAGCCTCATATTCATCTTCGGCTTGGACGCTCCCCTTAACAATTTCGCCTTTTTCGTTTCTTGCTCTATAATCAAATCGTTTCATTTATTTTACCAACCTTTCAAACTCCGCGAGATCCACTGTGGCTTCACGCGCGTCGTCATAAGAAAGTATACCTTGTTGCACCATTTTTGCCAAAGTTCGATCCATCGACTGCATACCGACATCGACGCTGGTTTGGATGACGGCGTCGAGTTGGTGGCTTTTGCCTTCGCGGATGATGGCGCGCACGGCGTTATTGGCAATCATAATTTCCGCCGCCACGGTGCGACCGCCTTTCAGCGACGGCAACAGGCGTTGCGAACAAACCGCCATCAAAATATTGGCAAGTTGGGAGCGAATGAGGGGTTGCTGGGAGGCGGGGAAGATGTCCACGATACGGTCAATGCTTTGGGCGGCGGAGTTGGTGTGAAGTGTGGCAAACACCAAGTGACCAGTTTCGGCGAGGGTGATGGCAGAGGAAATGGTTTCGAGGTCGCGCATTTCACCAACCAACACCACATCGGGATCTTGGCGGAGAGAGGAGCGCAGAGCGGCGGTGAATGAGAATGTGTCGTAATGGACTTCCCTTTGCGCCACCACTGAACGGCGTGAAACATAAGTGTATTCAATTGGGTCTTCAATAGTGATGATGTGCACAGCGCGCTCAATGTTGATTTTGTTGAGCAGAGCTGCCAAGGTGGTGGTTTTACCGGAGCCGGTCGGGCCGGTCACGAGCACCAGCCCGCGCGGATAATCAGCGAAACTTTCCACAACCGCCGGAATGCCGAGTTCTTCAAGCGAGGGGATTTTTTTCGGAATCAACCGAAAAGCACCCGCCAAATTGCCTTTTTCGTGGAAAGCGTTGACGCGAAAACGTGCCAAGTCGCCAAAGGCAAATGAAAAGTCCAATTCTTTGTCGCGGTTCAAAACTTTCTCTTGTTCGGCGTCAATCACAGAATAAATCAGGGTTTTGACCAAGTCTGGTGTCAGACGGTGTTCACCACCGCTGACCAAAGCGCCGTCAATTCGAAACATCGGCGGCAAGCCAACTTGGAGGTGCAAGTCAGAGGCGTTGCGTTTCACGACCTCTTCCAATAAGGTTTCGATTCTGATGGTCGGTGTTGTTGTGTTCGTATTCTCCATATCCCCCCTATGCAATATCCGATGTTACCCGATTAACCTCATCGATAGTTGTAATGCCGGACAAAACTTTCAAAATGCCATCTTGGCGCATGGAAACCATGCCTTTAGCAAGAGCAATCTTGCGCACTTCGTTGGCGGTTGCACGTGCCACAATCAACTTTTGGATGTCTTCATCAACGTCAATCGCCTCAAACAAACCGGTTCGCCCCAAATAACCCTTAGGCGCCTCTTCATCGTCAATGCCGCGTGTGAAAGTGTATGATGGCTGGCTATAAAGAGGCAGCCGGTCATAACCCAAATCGTTGCCCACCTTTGCCACATCGTCATCGCTACGCGGCAACAGCCACCCCACCATGTTTTTGACAAGATCGGTTTCAATGGCGGAAGACTGATATTTTTCCTGCTTTTCAGCAATTTTGCGCACCAAACGTTGACCAATCACGGTATTGAGGGTAGAGGCGAGCAGGAATGGCTCAACGCCCATGTCGAGCAGACGGGGCAAAATGCCAGCGGCGGAATTGGTGTGAAGAGTCGAGAACACCAAGTGACCGGTCAATGCGGCTTGCACCGCGAGGCTGGCAGTTTCGGCGTCGCGAATCTCACCCACCATAATCACGTCGGGGTCTTGGCGCAAAACTGAACGCAAACCGTTGGCGAAAGTCAAGCCCGCTTCAGGGTTGATTTGGATTTGGTTGACACCTTCGATTTTATATTCCACCGGATCCTCCAAAGTCACGATGTTGATGGATTCCTTTTTAATCATTTTAATCAGGGCATAAAGCGTGGTGGTTTTGCCGGAGCCGGTCGGACCGGAAGTCAAAATCATACCGTTGGGTCGTTGAATGCCGTGCTCCAGAGAGCGATAAGCGCGTCCGACCACGCCCAATTTGTTGAAGTCCAAAGTGTCGGCATTTTTTTCCAGCAGGCGGATGACAACCTGTTCACCCCAAATCACCGGTGAAATTGCGATACGCAAATCCACATCTTTGTTGCTGATGTGTACGGTGAAACGACCATCTTGCGGAATGCGGTGCTCGTCAATTTTCAGGTTGGACAAAATCTTAATGCGGGTCACCAGAGAAACATCAATGGATTTTGGCAAAGTCATCACTTCGCGCAATACGCCGTCAATCCGGCAACGGATCAGCAAACTGTCTTCCAACGGCTCAATATGCACGTCGGACGCCCTTGACTTGACGGCATATTCCAAAATGGAGACTAAGGCTTTGCTAATTGGGGAATCTTGCACTATGGTTTGGGCTTGGCTGGAATCGGCTTTTTTGGCGGACTCGGCGCTGTCGGCCTTAATCGCTTCGTCAACTCCGGTGAAGTCGGCGCGATACTGCGAAATAGCGGATTTGATGCCTCGTGAGGATGCCATATAAGCTCGGATGGGTTTTTGCACCATGCTGGAAAGGTAATCAATTCCTTGCACGTTGGTCGCGTCCAACATAGCGATACAGAGTTTTCCATCCTTTTCAGCAATTGGCACAGACTGCATTTTTTCAACAGTTTCCAGAGGGATTTGGGATAAAACGTCTTGGCTGATAATCGTGTCGTCAATAAAAATAAACGGCACGCCAAAAACACTGGCAATGGCATGAGCCATAGTTTGGTCATCGACCACCTCTTTGTTTTTCAGCTCATCAAACAAGTCCAAATTATTGGCTTTGGCGTTGTGATAAACATCACTTTCGCGCTCTTCGTCAATCAAACCTTCTTCAATCAGAAGTTTTAGTAGTTTGGCTTCAATGTCTTTGGTGATGGTTGGCATAGTTACTCCACTTTCTCTTCTGCGTTAGTAGCGCTTTGCTTATTTTTGCTCTCTTCGATTTTGTTGCCACATTCGTCAACCGAGCCGTCTTCCGGGTCTTCCGTACCAATACAAACCGTGACCGTTGGATCAATGGCGTCAGAATTAAACACCAAAGGGTCGGGCGGGCGTGCGACGTCTGAAATCAAAGTCGCAGTTTTCACAGACTCCACTTTCTCGTCGGGGTCGCCCAAAATGGCATTGAACGCGAAGAATGACGCGACGACAGCGACTGCCGACATAAAGATTACTAATGCGATATCAGATTGTTTCATTTAGTTTTTCACCTTTCTTGCTTTATCCGATGCGTACAGAGTTTTATCGCCGAGCGTATAATCCTTAACTACGGAGCGGAAAGCGCTGGATTGAACACCGAGTTCAATGCGGTTGGCTGATCGGAAAGTCAGATATGCCGAGTTGACGTCCACGAAACGGACAGAGCGTTCAAGGTTGTCTATCAACTTTGACAAACCGCGCGGCTCCGAGCACTTGGTTGCAGAGTCGCAGCCGAGTTCGCCGATGGCTTGGAAAGAAAAGTTCATGCGTGAAGCAGTAGTTTTGGTTTGGCTGGTGTTGGTGCTGGTTCCGGAGTTGAGGCTGATACCCTCAACGCTGGCGGCGCTGTCGCCCCTTTGCAGTAACAGGTCGTCAAGGCTGGAACCGAGTGCCGCCAAGTTTTCGTATGGCGGGAGCGAGTTGGATACAATACGCAACGGGTCTTTCAAATATTCACCGGTTTCGTCCAAAGCCGAGCAAGACGCATCGTCAGACAAGCCGTAATCTTTGATGCACGCCACAGCCTTCAAGCCTTCGTCGGCGTTGAGCCCAGCCACTGATTTGCGCAACTTGATGTAGTTGTCCAAACTGGTTTTCAAAGTGCTAATCGTGGCGTCCTTTTCTCCAATAACCTCCCACTGGAAGTTAATCATGCGCACCAAGAAGTTGATGGAAACAGCGGACACGCCGACCAATATTGACGCCGCGACCACTGAAATCAACATCCATTTGTTTGCTTTGTTGATTAAACTGTGTTTTCGGCTGACAAATCCTTTGCTAGTAATTGCCATATTATAACCCCCTCTCTCCGTCTAATTGTTCTTTTTCTTCTTCGGTCAAATCCTTTTCGTTCACATCATTGGCTCTTTCGGCAAACATCGTATTATTAAGCTGCAAGAATGAGTCTGTTACGTTCTGTTTGGTGATACCGACTATGCGGACGTTACGGTTCTGGAAGTCCAAAGCGCCATTATCAATACTAAAAGCAATGCTGAACCTGAGCACCAAGAACCCTTCGCTGGTGCGCCCATAAGACACGTTGCTGTAATTCACTGATGTCTGAGGAATCAGGCGACAAGTGCTGGTCAAATAGTTTTTACCGTCGTAATTGCACGCTGTGGCGTAATAATATCCGGACTCGTTTTTGTCTTTGTCAGTGGTATAGCGCTTGATTTTAATTTCTTTGTCTTGGCAGTTGGCGGCGCCCTTCGCGCACTTGTCAACATAAACGCCATAAATCGCGCCGTCTTCAGCCACTTCTTCGCGGGCGACTTGCACTACTTTGCCGTCGCGGTTGTAATAATTGCCATAATCATAATAAAGACGATCGATGGTTTTCAGCAACGCCTCCAATGCCACAAACCCTTCGCGCGATTGAGCGTCAAAATAAATGGAGTTTTTGTTGGCGCTGAAAGAAATTTCCGAGAAAGTCACGGTTGGGCTACCAGTCTGGGGATTGCGCGGGATGATGTCGTTAATCACGCCGAGCACCCTTGAAAACTCATATTTGCCGTCAACCAATTCGCCAATCTCTGTCAACTGATTTTGCAAAGTCAAGGTTTCCTCGACGTCCGGTTGCTCCATGATTTTGGCGTACGCCACGTCAATTTCTCTTGAGCGACCTTGACTGACCGCCAATTGCGAGGCATAAGTGGTGCCAAGAACGACCACAATTCCGACCATAACTGACGAAACGACTATACAGAAGAAAATAACGACATTGCGGATTTTTTGGGCACGCAACATTTGGTATTTGACTTTTGGTACTAGAGTGATTTCAAACATTATTTTTTACCTCCAAAAAACTCAAATGGATTTTTAATGACCGGCTGCACATCGTTGACTCTTTCCGCTAGCCCCAAACAAACCGCAAACTCCGTTGCCACCGGCGCAAGGTTGACTTGAAACTCCGGCGGCACAATCACGCGTTGCCAAGGATTGCCGCGTCTGGTCGGCGTGGAAAGTTTCGCCTCGACATATTCGCCCATAAACGGAATGACTTCCGCAAAACCGGACAGCAAAACGCCACCAATCGGCACATTGGGATAATTTTCTTGGAAGAACGAAACGGTTTTCTTGAGCTCGTTAATGAAACTATCCAGAGTGGTATTGACCGCGGTGAACATGCGACCATCCAACTTGTCTTGGCTGAGGCCGAACTTCAATAAGAATTGTCGCGCCTGCTCCTCTTTCACGCTGAGGGACAGCGAGGCGGTTTTGGTCAAATTCTTGAGGCCAATGGGTACCGCTCGCACAAGGCGCGGACCGCCAGCATAATATACCACAATGTCACTACTGGTTTCACCATAATCCACAATCAACCTTGCGTCGGTCGCGTCATACGGCGCGAGCGAGCGACAAATTGCAATTGGATCTGGCTCTTCACCAATCACATAAAATCCCAGACTTTCCACCATCTCCATGCGCGCCTCCGCAAAAGCGGAAGTTGTGGACGAAATCAACACGTTGGCTTTGGTGGGGTCGTTCGGCAGAGCTCCCAGCGGAATCCAATCCACCTCCGCCTCATTAATCGGCGTCGGGATATAGCTATCCAGCTTGTATTTCATCACCTTTTTCAGCTCTGACAAAGGCTGATTCGGCACCTCCACCACTGTGGTGAAAGTTTTTGCCGCCGGCAAACCAATCACGATATTTTTCGTGGTAATGCCCGCGCCGTCCACCACGTCTTTGATGGCCTCACCGAGCGCTCGAACTCCCGCTTCCGACGTGTCCTGCGTCATCTTCGGGTCAATTGGCAAATATCCAAAACGTTCCAAGCGAAAACCTGTACGAACTTCTCCTGAAACTTGGGCGACCCGTATCGATCTTGTGCCAATATCAAGTGCGAAAAACGCGCCCAACCCTTTTATCAAACTCATAACTCGATTGTAACATAAGCACGAACAGAAATGCAACAGGTTTTTTAAGAATTATTAATAATTATGTGTCGGCGGGTGGATTTGAGGGATATATTTTGATTTCATTGCCAATCTTTCCCCATGCTTCGCGAAACCATGCCTTTTGTGCATCCTCCTCAGTGACAAAACGCTCAACATAAATCGGTCCCCGCTCTCCAACCAAACTGCCACCGGTGGCTTTGTCTGTAACGTGCACAACATCATCACCATATTGCAAAACCGTAGCCATCCCCTCTCTTTTTGCCGCCGCCGTTACTCCATCTCGCTCCGCCATTTCTTTCAACACATCATCATATTCTTCAGATAAAGTTTTTTTCTGTTTTTCGCCAATATCAATATTATTCATTTCTATGTATTCGTTCATTCTGTGAGTCAACTCAGCCAGCTTCTCTTCAACAGACAGCTCAGAGTTCATAACCTCATGGCTGATGTCGCTCCAATTACTTGATGATGCCTCATTATTTTTCATGATTTAACACTCCATTCTTCACCATTAACATATATCGGCAATCCCGTGTCATTGCCTGACAATCTAATACTACCATATGCCTCGCTCATTCTCCATATTTGATATGCCCCCACACCCACTTCCACGTCTTCTTCCTCGCCATCTTTCGAAATGGTTTTCTCTTTGACCTTTGTTTCGTTCAGCTCATTGAACTTTGCCATATCTACCGTAATCTCCACCCTCCCATTCGCAATTTTCACATCCTCAATTGCCTCGCAACCCCCAAAATGTTGATACGACTCAGCATTTTGCTTAACCGCAATTTCCTTAATTTTATTGATAGTGGTTTCATCAAGCGATGGGTATTTTTCTCTCACAAGGGCGTCGACTACCGACTCTTTCCACTGTTTGATAAGCGCCTTGTCTGATGTTTTTTCCAACTTGGCGAGCATGCTTTTATATGTATCTTCAGTGCCCGGTATCTCTTCATCTGTCCCCAGCCTTTTGATAAAATCCAAAAACAACGGTTCCTTTTGAATCTCCGAGAACCTGTCCGGTTTCATGTCCATATTATCCGCCAGCCGAATCATCGCTTGCAGCGGCGTTTCGTCCAAAATGACCTCCGAATATTTCAAGCCCAAAACTTTATCATCTTTCTCGTTCAAATCTACCGTTCGCCCGCCAAACTTTTCGCCTTTCACAACGATAATTCCATCATATCTCTCTTCAATATCCTTTATGCCTTGTCTTGCATTTTGGTTTTTATCCAACAACCACCCCAATTTAATTACACGAAGCAGCTCTTCTTTGGTTTCGGCTGAATCCACGTTGATTTGCATGAAGCCCACCCCGTTCTCCCCCGTGAAGCTCTTATAAACATCCACAAACCTGTCGTGATCCAGCAAGAACTCTCCATGCGTTGTGATTATTTTAGTGGAAAAAGTCTGTTCCACCTTGTCTGCGCTATGAAACAAAACACTGTCACGCAAGTCGTTTTGCATAACATCTTTTTTGGTGGCACCTGTGATACTACTCATCACGTCCTTAATCAAGCTACCATTTTCGGTTGCCCCATAATTTATCAAATTGGCACCGTGCAGCCCGTGCGCAGCCTTGCCCAACCCCTTTTCTTCCGATGCGGGATAGCCAAAATCGTGAAATAACGCCACATTCCTCAACAGAAACTTGGCTTTTGCCTCGCTATCAATTCCATATTTTTCCATCACGACTTTGGCGCAATTGGTGGATTCAATAATTGAATCCGTATACTTCATCACATTCAAAGTGTGGTCAAAACCGTGCGACACAAATTGTTCTGGGTTGTCATAATGCTGGTCAAAAGCCCGTTCCAAAATAAACCCCATGTGCTGCTCAATCAGCTCTTGATCAACATCTTCCAACTCCTCATAAATGCCGATAACCTCTTTGATGCCTCGCCCATTTTCAAAAAACTCTTTGCATTTTTGGGCTTTATCCGGATTGTCTAAGGCATGTTTTTTGTGGAGTTCACTGATAATATTTTCGGCTTTGGTTTTGAGCTCACGTTCATTTTCCTGCCAAGTGGTTTTCACATCGCCGTCCATATCCCGCGCCATATACTCCGCCGCCTCCAAATCCTCTCTCGCGACAGCTTCCACAGCCTCCACCAACTCCGGCTCTCGACCGTCCTCCATTAATTTCGGTATGGGGTCGGAGGAGTCTCCCGCCAACTTATCCATGACAGTTTCCATCCCCGCCAACACCACAGCACTACTGATAGCCGTCTTTTCTTCGGGAGTCCTCACCCCGTCCGCATCCGCGTCAGCGAAAGTTTTCCTGGCGTTTTCCAGCACTAGTTCTGCCACCTCCCGTTTCTCATCGAAATCCTCAAAACGAGGCGAGTTTTCAATCTGAGCGTGTATCTCGTTCAACAGTTTTTTGCTTTCTTCCACCGGACGTTTTTCCATGAACTGTTCAAAAGGCGATTCTTGGTCGTCCCAAGGGTTGCCCCCACCCCGCTCATTGCCGTTGCCAGAATCAAGCTTTTCCATACCAATATCGCCATATTAACATAAACTTTATTGTAACATAGTGGGCTGGAAGTTTTTCAAGCGATATTGCAATTTTTATCGCATATATATATTATGTGTAATAAAAGAGGAGGTGCTATGGCGAAGTTTGACGAACAATATTTGGATTTGTGCGAGCGAATCTTGAAAGACGGAACTTATGCCGAAAATCGGACGGGCATTGCCACGTATCGCCTCCCCCATCAAGTTTTGCAGTTTGACCTATCGGAAGAGTTTCCGATTTTGACCACGAAGTTTGTGGCGTTTAAACACGCGGTGCTCGAAATGTTGTGGATTTATCAGGCGCAGAGCAACGATGTGCGCTGGCTGCAGGAGCGTGGCATTAAGATTTGGAACGAGTGGCAGATTGACGAAAAGGGGTTTTATCAAGGAAAAGATTTTGGCAAGGAACATGCGTTCACGATTGGCACGGCGTACGGTTGGATTGTGCGACGCTATGAGCTGGTGCAAAACCTGATTGAAACCATCAAAACCGACCCGAACAACCGCCGCATGATTATGAGTCTGTGGCAAAATGAGTTTCTGCCGACCGCCGCGCTCCCCTCTTGTGTGTGGAACTCGCAGTGGGGTGTGATTGACGGCAAGCTGAACGTGATGGTGACGGTGCGCAGCAACGATGTGCCACTCGGTGCGCCGTTTAATGTTTCGCAATATGCGGTGCTGTGCTATCTGATTGCGCAGGTCTGTGGGCTGAAAGCGGGGTTGATGACTTATGTGATTAATGACGCGCACATTTATGAAAACCAAATCGACGGCATCAAAGAGCAAATCGCCCGTCGTGCCGAAAAACTGGAGAAAGATGGCGAACTGCTCCCCGCGCCAAAACTCTGGATAAACCCGAAAATCAAAGATTTTTTCCAATTTGACAATTCCAAAAAATTGTTGGATATCAAGTTGGAAAATTACGAGCATCAGGGCAAGATTGCGATGCCGGTGGCAGTTTGAGAATGTTTGTGATAATATAAACATATGTTCACAATCATTGCGGCGGTCGGGAGGAATCGCGAACTGGGAAAGAGCGGCGGGCTGGTGTTTCGGTTGCCGAGTGATTTGCAGTTTTTCAAAAAAATTACCACCGGAGCGAAAGTTTTCATGGGGAAAAGGACGTTTGAAAGTTTGCCAAAGAAGTTGCCGAATCGTCAGCATTTAGTGCTTGCGGACGTTGATTTTCCGGTTGATGAAGATGTGGAAATTGTGCGGGATTTGGACGAGTTTGCGCGTACACACAAGGACACGGACGAGGAGATTTTTGTGATTGGTGGCGGGAGCGTGTACGCGCAGATGTTGCCGCACGCCCAAAAGATGTATCTGACGGAGGTGGATGGCGCGGACAAGGACGCGGATGTGTTTTTTCCGGAGTTTGACAAATCTGAATGGTCGAGTGAAACAGTGGGAAAAGGAGAAGATTATGGTGTAGCTTATCGTCATGTTTTATACCAGCGAAAATGAAGCACTAACAAACAAGGCTTATTTCGCAAAGCTTACCGGTATTCTACCACAAGCATTATAAAAAGTCAAGGAGGAATATGAACGATAAAGCTATTTGGGGTTTGATTAAGGCGGAAGAGGCGCGCCAAAGGGACGGACTGGAGCTGATTCCGAGCGAGAATTACGTTTCAAAGGACGTGCTTTCTGCGATGGGGTCGGTGTTCACCAACAAATATTCGGAGGGATATCCAAGTTTTGTGGGGCTGGACGCCGACGATGCGGAAATTGCGGAAAAAATCATGCCCAGCCTCAGATATTACGGCGGGCAGGAGAACACCAATCGCGTGGAGCGGTTGGCTATTGGTCGGGCGTGCCGCCTGTTCAAGGCTGACCACGCCAACGTCCAACCGCACTCCGGCGCGCAGGCGAACAATGCGGTGTATTTTGCGTGGTGTGAGGTGGGCGACACGATTTTGGGTTTGGATCTTGGGCACGGCGGGCATTTGACGCACGGCGCGCCGGTCACACAGTCGGCCAAGGTGTATAATTTTGTGCGCTACAAGACGACAAAAAACGGCGATTTGGATTATGATGAAATTGAGTGCTTGGCAAAAAAGCATCGTCCAAAAATTATTTTGGTGGGGTTCTCGGCGTATCCGAAAGTGCCAGACTTTGCGAAAGTGGCGAAAATTGGCGAGAAATATGGCAGCCTTTTGATGGCGGATATGGCGCATGTGGCGGGGTTGATTGCGGGCGGTGTGCACCCCAATCCGTTTGATTTTGGCTTCCACGTCATGACCACCACGACGCACAAAACTCTGCGCGGGCCGCGTGGCGGGCTGATCTTGAGTCGTGGCAAGGTCGGAAATCCGCTGAAGAAACCGGAGAAAACTTTGGAAAATATCCCGACGCTGATTGACCGCGCGGTGTTTCCGGGCACACAGGGCGGGCCGTTGGTGCATGTGATTGCGGCAAAAGCGGTGGCGTTTCGCGAGGCTTTGCAGCCGGAGTTCAAGCAGTACGCCAAGCAAATTGTGAAAAATGCGGCGCGGCTAGCGGAGGAATTGAAAGCGCGCGGGTTTCAGTTGGTGTTTGGTGGCACGGAAAATCATCTGATTTTGGTGGACATGGTGAAAAGTTTTGGGATTGACGGCAAGCAATTTGAGGCGGCTCTGGACAAAATTGGGCTGAATCTGAATGCCAACGCCATTCCGAACGACACCTTGCCACCCTTTCGTCCGTCTGGCGTGCGACTCGGCACGCCCGCCATCACCACGCGTGGGCTGAAAGAAAAAGACATGGTGGAAATTGCCGAGTGGATGAAGTTGGCATTTGAAAACCGTGAGGACGACGAAAAACTGGAAAAACTGCGGCTGGCAGTGCAAGCTTTTTCGCGCCGGTTCCCGCTGCCGAGCGACAACTAATTTATCATTTTGGCGTTGTTGCATAATTATCGCCCCCGTCAAAGAGGCTTTGCTGTTCGCCGAGTGCAGCCAAATCGGTTAAGTCTGAAGGGTGTGGGGTGCCCGCACCTTAACCGATTTGACGCGAAACGTACTCTTTGACGGGGTGATAATTATGCAACAATACCTATCATTTTCAAAAAGTTTGCCAAAATCTGCTGGCGGTTTCGCTCCCACGTCTCGGACACTTTCCGCACGGCCTTTGGGTGCCCCTCGGACGCATAAATTGCATTTCCGGTTGACTCGTCATATTCCGGGTGGAATTGCACCGAAAAGATGGGCTTTCCGAGATATTCCAAAGCTCCCACATCCACCTGTCCAGATTTCATCAGCACTTTCGCTCCTTTCGGCACCGCCGCCACTCTGTCGGTGTGATACATAAAAGTTTCGAATTCTCTCGGCACGTCTTTTAATAGCGGTGAAACAGGCTCCAGTACTGCCATTTTCGTCCAACCGATCTCCTCTTTCGCCTCGTCCCGCACCACCAATCCACCCATCATTTGCGCAATCAACTGGTGACCGAAACAGATGCCCAGCAATGGTTTGTTACTTGCGATAATCTGTTTCGTCAGCTCCACCACTGCCAGCACAAAATCATATGGCGACTTGTTTATTTGGTACACCCCCATTGGCCCGCCAGAAATTATAAAGGCGTCGAACTTCGCGACTGTGGGCGCTTCCTCTCGCAAAAATGCATGATATGTGCTTATTTTCAGACTTTTATCCACCTTCAAAAGGCTGCGCCGGATATCTGGAGCTCGGTTTTCCCAATTTGCGATAATTAAAACTTTTTTCATGTTTCTCCTTTATTTTATCATGTGAATTGGGGCCCTCTGATTTTCAGAGAACCCCAGAAGAGGTTAAAATTGCATGACTTGTCGCAAAAACTCCAAGTGTTGCGCAAAGTAATAGTCTTGGCGTCTGGGAAATGGACGAACTTCAATGCAAAGTTGGTCTCCATAGCGCTTCAGGCGGAAATACCACCAGACGCTACGCACAAAAAGCGGGATATCCAAGCCATTTTCATAAAACGGCACCATTTTTTGATTTTCCACGACGTCATATTGGGATAATTCATTGCAATAATCTTTCATGGAGTCAAACCACACTTTTCCGCCATAGCGTCGGTCTTGGTACTTGGCTTTGGAACCACGGATGTAGTCGTGCCAGATTTTTTCTTGAGGGAAGTCCGCTAAAAAGCGGTCGATACGGCTGCCCAGCCGGTTTAGCATTGGGATGGCTTCATCTGGTGTGATATCCACCGTGAACTGCACGCTGGAAATCAGCGCCAAAGGTGCTAGCGCATCAATTCCGTCCAACTTCACCCAATTTGCGTCGCGTGCGTCGGGTATCGCGAGCAGGGCGGCGTCCATCTCAGCTGGCCATTCCGGAAAAACGGGCAATTTCACGGCGGAAACCCCCGCATTGACGTCCGTCATCGCTTGTTCCAACACTTGGCAAAGGTGAAGGGCGTGAGCGATAATGGTGTCCACAGGCTGTGGCGCTGTCGAGACTTCCATGTTGTGCCGACCGAGCTCGTATGATATCAGGTCGCCACGGGAGTTTCCAATGCTGGAGATGAAGTCGCCTTTTTGTCCCCTCACTTCCCAGTCGCCTTTTGCCAACTGGCGCATGGCTCGTTGAGATACCGAAATAGGGGCGGGAATCAAGTTCCCGTGTTCTGGCTGGCTCAGAGAAAACTGGGTTTCTATCTCCATACCCACCTTGCGCCCTTGCGGCAACGTCTTTTTCACGCCGTTTGTGAAGTATTCCAATAGTTGGTTCATGTTTAACCTCCTTTTAAGGTACGTCCCTTTTGGGACTAAAATTAAAATACCTCCGTTTCCGGAGGGGTTCATTTTTTATTCAAATACAAAACGCAAACCTCTCAGGAAACTCCTAATAGGTTATGATGATAGTTGGAAATGGCATAAACCTTCATGCTTTGATATTATTCCTTTTTTTGATTGTTGTCAAGCTTTTGAGGGCGTTGTTGCATAATTATCGCCCCCGTCAAAGAGGCTTTGCTGTTCGCCGAGTGCAGCCAAATCGGTTAAGGCTGAAGGGTGTGGGGTGCCCGCACCTTAACCGATTTGACGCGAAAC
>JAISOF010000028.1 GCA_031275815.1 Candidatus Nomurabacteria bacterium | reverse complement strand
TTCAATCTGTCGTCACAGATTGAAGAGCCCTGTGAAGTGGGGGTTCTGCCAACAAGACCTTGATGGTACTGTTTTATGTTTATCCAACTTCAAGTTTTTTGAAGACAACAAAAGGTCTGCCCCGCAACAGAGAAAAAAGTTTGCAATCCGTGTTTTGCGATTGAAAAAACTCCCATCTATGGTAGGGGGACTGTCCCCCGTCAAAGGAAAAGATGTTCTAATAGCGTGCCAAAATACCAGATAGCGGAAACGTTACATACTTAACAACACAACTGGGTTTTTGAAGATCTTCACCAGTGAAGAGAACTGTTTTGACTTTTAAGTCCAAAAAAATCGGAAATCTGCGATTTTTCTTGACTTAAAAATCAAAATCTGCTATACTCTTGAACATGGAACGAAAAATTTATCAGCAGTTAGAGGCATGGAAAAAGCGCAAAAATCACAAACCGCTAATCGTCGAGGGGGCACGTCAGGTGGGCAAAACTTTTGCTGTCAAAAAATTTGGTGCCGACCATTTCAAGGAAGTTATAGAGATAAATTTTGAGTCGAACAAATTGCTGTCGAACGATTTTAATGGCAATCTTGACCCACAAGAGATTGTTTCGCGCATTGAGGCGTATTTTCAACAAGAGATTGTTCCGGAGGAAACGTTGCTGTTTTTTGATGAGATTCAAGCCAACGAGAATGCTGTGACGGCTCTGAAGTATTTTTATGAAAAGGCGCCGGAATATCATATCATCGCGGCGGGTAGCTTGCTCGGTGTGGCGATGAATCGCAAAAAGATGTCGTTTCCGGTCGGGAAAGTCGAATTTTTGAGCATGTGCCCGTTGGATTTTGAAGAGTTTATTTGGGCGCTGGGTTACAAAAAGCTCGCTCGCGAGATTCGGCGGTCGTTTCAAGATAACGCCGAACTGGGTTCTCACGAACTGGGGTTGAAACTATATAAAGAATACCTCGTGGTGGGCGGCATGCCAGAGGTGGTGGCAAAATACACCGAAACGGGTTCGTTCATTGAAGCAGCGGCCACTCAGGACGATATTCTCAACCGCTACGCAGCTGATATGGCAAAATACGCTGACGACGAGGAAATCCCAAAGATTTTGGCGTCATTTGATTCAATTCCGGCACAATTAGCCAAAGAAAATCACAAATTTCAATACAAAATCGTCCAGAAAGGCGGTACGGCGGCGATTTTTGGGCAGAGCATCAATTGGTTAAGTTTGGCGGGCATTGTGATGAAATGCCAGAAAATTGAGCAGGCTAGGATTCCGCTGAAGGCTTTTCGAGATTTGGCGAGTTTTAAGTTATATGCGTTGGATATTGGACTGTTGCTCAGGATGTCGGGGATTTCACCGCATGGGGTGCTGAATGATGTTTCAAGTGATTTTATGGGTGGTCTAACGGAGAATTATGTGGCGCAGGCACTGTTTGCTAGCGGGACACCACTTTATTATTGGGCTTCTGGGGGTCAAGCGGAGATTGATTTTGTGATGGCGGACGCGGAAAATAAGATAATTCCAATTGAAGTGAAGGCGGGCAAAAACACTCGCTCGCGTAGCTTGTCGGTTTTTCGCGAAATCTATCAGCCGGAGCGCGCTGTGCGGATTTCGACGAAGAATTTTGGGTTTGAAAACGGGATAAAATCGGTGCCGCTGTATGCGGTGTTTTGTTTTGGGCAGGAGTTTTAGTTAGTCTTAGTCACTCCGACACATCCTCCAACCAAAGCGAAAGCTCCTCCAACAAAAACCGCTGCTCCTCTGTGGCGGTTTTCATGAGGGTTTGGAGGCGGGCGGCGTATTTGGCGGATTGGCGAGCAATGTTGGCGATGCGATAGGTTTGCCATTTTTGGGTTTCGTCGGCGGTCAGGCTTTTCGGGAAGTTGCGGGCTTTGAAGTGGATGAGCAGTTCGGGGAGGCGTTCGTCGAGGAACTCTGGGGAGAAGTCGGTGAGGGTTTTCGCGTTGGCGTTTCGGACAGCGGCGCAGGTTTGGCGGTCGCGGTCGTTCAGGAAGGAATCATAAAGGGCGGCTTCGGGGCTTTTCGCCGGCTCGTATTTCGGGGTGGATTCGAAAACTTCGCGGATTCTTTCGCCAAAATCCGGATTTGCGAGCAGGAGCTGCTTATTTTTTGCGACTTGCTCTTTTTCCAGCCCGATGGTGGTCCAATTATGGGCAAGCACGGAAACGGGCGCGACGGCTGGGCAGCGGTTGAATTGCAATTCTTTGACGGGGAGCGGGCAATAATCGTCGGTTTGGCGGTCTTCGTATTTGGTGAAGAAAATATCTTTCAATTCCGACAGGCTTTTTTTCAAGAAATCGGTGGGGTCGTGGCGCAAGTCATACACCACAATATTGCCATTTTTGCCAGTGGTCAGCGGAAAGGCGACGGTGGTTTTTTGGAACTTTTCGTCGTATTTGCCGGAGGTATAGACGAACTCTTGGGGATTTTCCAGATTGACCAGTTTTTTCACTTCATTTTTGTCGCGCATTTTCAGCAGGAAGTCGAATAATTTGGGTTGTTTTTGTTTGATGAGGCGGGCGACGGCGATGGTGGCGTCCACGTCACTTGAGGCGTCGTGGGCTTTTTCGTGTGTGATGGCGTTCAATTTTGTGATGAGTTCAAGGCGGTTGGTGGCTTTGCCGTCCTTGTCCACCGGCCACTTGATGCCGTCAGGGCGGAGTGCGCGCGTCATGCGCACCAAGTCCAAGACGTCCCACTTGCTGCGCCCGTCTTTCCATTGCCACTCGTACGGGTCGAAAAAGTTGCGCCAGAAGAGGTGTTGAAGGAAGCGGTCGTCGAAGCGCACGTTATTGAAACCGACGGCGGTGGTGTCAGGCGTGAAGATTTCATCGCTCAAAAATCGCGCCAGTTCAATTTCGCTAAGACCTTCTTGGAGGGTCATTTGCGGCGTGATTTTGGTGACCATGATGGCGTCGGGGCTGGGCAAGACGTCGTCGTTCAGTTTCACCAACAGATTGACGGGGTCGCCCAACGGTTGCAGGTTTTCGTCGGTTCTTTGTCCGGCAAATTGCATAATGCGGTCTTCCAAGGGGTTCAGACCGCTGGTTTCGAGGTCATAGAAGAAAAAGGTTTTCATGTTTAATAGCTTAGCACAGTCGGGCGGCAAAGGAAATAAGAAAGTGACTGGCTATTGACCTTCGCTTCGTCAGTACAACAACCCGCCCCACTCCACCAAAGTAAACCCGTCACGCTCCGGCGCCGTGAACTCTTGCGGTTGCAAAACCATCGGTTGTTGCAACCCTTGCGCGTCCAAAAACACCCTGATCATTGTCTGCGGACGAGGGGAAACCGTGAGTGGCGCCAGCTGGTTCATCTGCTCCGTCGAAAGCCACGTCAATTTCACAAACGGCGTGGTCGGCAACTTGTCCGCCCAAAACATCATGAAATCCACCGTTTCTTTGGCATTCAACCCCTGTTGCCGGAGCTGCGTCCGCACTGTCGAAAACAAATCCGCTTGCGCTACCACTGTACCCACGCCGTCCACCGACGGATACTCGCCCAGCCCCAAGCCTTCCCAATACAAAGAATCATATTTTTGCCCCTGATAAGTCAACGCGCCATTCGGCTCCGCCCACACATCATCCCAACCGGTCAAAGCGTCATAAAACGGCTCCGAAATCCTGACTTTCGCCCCCACTTTCACGTCCACCACCGTCGGCGTTTCCGGATAAAGATACACCACCGGCTTACCACACTCGCCGTAAGCGCCATACTGCCCATTTTGCAACAACACCCAGTCCCCCAAACCGTCCTGATAAACCACATGCGTCAACGCCTCTTTATATTCATCAAAACTCAACGCGTCGTCCCTCATGCCAGCATATTCGTCATACAGCACCTTGACCGAAGCCTCATCCACCATCTTATAAACCACCGAACCGCCAGCCATCCCCACACGCACCAAATTGCTGGACTTTGGCGTATGTTTCAAAATCGCGTCCGTATACCTCGACGTCACCGAACATCCATGCAACGGCGCGCTGAAAGTTGCCGTCTTGTTCGCCTCGTCGTCCCATTTGATATTCAAAGTCTTGTCGTTATTTATCAAAGCCGACTGCATGGTATAAGTGTGCACAAAATCGTCCGGTGTCTTCACAAAAAACTGCCGCGCCTTAATCAAATCGCCGCTGGCAGATTCCGCCTTATGCAAGTCGCCCGCCAACGCCTTGACGCCCTCATACGCTCCAACCTTCACCGATGAATAATTTTTCCAAGTTGGCGTGAACGTGATATTGTTATAAGAACGATTGGCGGTCGGCACCACGTCCTCAATCAGCATCGGTTCGTCTTTCACAAAATCCGCTGGCTCCGCGTCCTCCGAGATAACATCGCCCACCATCGTTACAATTTTATGTTTGTCCACCACAAACCACGCTCGATCGCTGATAGCGTCAGCGCTCTTGTCGTATCTCACCAAAATCGCCTCGTCTGTCAACTCCGCCATCTTCACATACTGCCCGTCCGCCACCGTGAACCACTCATTCCCAATCAAATAGTCCCTCTCCGGCTTGTACGCCACGTTCGTCCACTTCAACACGCGATACCCACTGATGGTTTCAATTACCTCCGGCTCATAGACCACTTCACTGTCATTTTTATCTGTATCGACATCAATCACCGTATCGCTGTTATCAGCGGTATCATCCTTTTTCTCCATGTTCGGCACAACCACCAAAAAAATCACCAAAAATGCAATCAGCCCCAACCCCAGCACCGCCAACAAAATAATTATCAAAAGCTTGTTCTTCGGCTTTTTCGTTTTGGGCAGGAAAACCGGCTCGACGTCCTTCGGACTGCTCGCAAACTCCATCGCTGGCTGAGCAATCGGCTGGTCATCAACCCCTTTCAATTCAGCGACGGGCGCAGCAATCGGTTGCACCACGCGCTCTTTCGGCGACCCATCAGCCGGCTTTTCAGCCGGATCCGCCACCAAGTCCGCCGCCAACTCTGGCAAATCCTCTTTTGCGACCTGCTCTGACGAACCTTCTTTGGCGACCTGCTCTGTCAAACTCTCTGTCGCAACCTGTTCCGGCTCACTTTCGGCAGCGCCCCTGTGCAAATCGCCCGCCGACACGCCCCGTTTTTCATTACTCATTTTTGCCCTCCATTGTCTTCATTGGTTTTAATTTTACCACTATCATTTATAAATGCCAATAACATGTGTCGTGCGCTCTCGTTCCACGCCGTAATTATCTCTGAAAAACAACTCGAACTTTCGCCCCTCCGCCCGCGCCGTTTCTTGCACCGCAAACAAACAAGCCGGACAATCCGCATGATCGGGCACGCCCAAAGACCCCTCGCGTACCGTCATCTCCTCCAATTGCCGGATGGCCTCTGACGTCTTCTGCTCCGCCTCCGCCGCCTCCAAATAATGCGAAAAATCCACCGACGCCACCACCAAGCATTTGCGGCACGAGTCCTCCACAAATCGGTTCAACACCGCCGTCCGCTCCAACGACACCTCATCACCCACCAAAAAGGCCGCAATTTCGGCGCTCGGAAACCGCTCATACAGTTCCGCCAACAGGCTCGTCACCGCATGATCCTCTTTCACTAATGTTGTATTTTTTACAACACCCTGATCGAAATACTCCGCACGCGCCATAAAGTTCTGAAAAACGCCCCCAAAAGTCGTATAATCCTCATCGTCATAAACTATCACCGTTTGGTCTGACCCAAAATGGTTCGGCCCGATGATGATTAGCCTTTCCACATCCCCCAGCTCCGGCACGGTCGCCAAATAATTGTCCCAAAACCTCAACCGCTCGCTCTTCACCACATCGTGATGAGGCACCACCGCCGCCCAAACCGCTCGCTTCTCCACCTGCTCGTTTTTCTCCGACTGGAACAAAGACATCACAATCACCACCAACCCAAAAATCGCCACAGCAACCCCAAAACCGCCCACTGCGACCATCACAACCCACTTCCACCATTTCATGTTGCTATTGTATCACGCTAATAAATAAAAGTATACCGCTGTCCGCGCTGGCTATACCACCCGCCGCGCTCATTATCACGATAAACCTGCCGATAGCTTTTGACGTTCCACCCTTCTGTGTTCATCTCTGAAATTGTAATCGAACCGTCAGAATTAATCGCCTCCACAATCGCCACGTGCCCCTCGCCACCGCCGTTTTGCATAATCGCGCCCGCTTTCGGCTCCGACCCCGTCGCATATCCCGCCGCCTGCGCCCGCACCACCCAAGTTGAGGCATTGCCCCAGAAGTTTTCCACCGACAACCCTAGCTCCACCCGCCGATTATAAGCATACCACGTGCAATAACCATAAATATAAGTGTTACCCGCTGCCGAAGATTGGCGCGGCAACTTGACCACCGGCGCCTTGTATTCCGGCCGCTCCTTTTCCGGCAAAACTCCTTCTGGAATAATAATCCTTTCACCCGTTTCCAAAGACCGGAGCTCCAGATTGTTGTACGCCACCAGCCGCGTCAGATTCGCCTGATACTTGGACGCCAACCCCTCGACCGTGTCGCCGTCTTTCACTGTATATACCACGCCGTCCACCGCCGGTATCATAATGTCCGTCCCCGCCATCACCTTGTCGTCTTTCAGCCCATTCGCCCAACGCAAAGTCTGCATCGTCACGCCGTTATACTTGGCAATGCTTTCCAAAGTATCCTCACTCTGCACCCGATAAATCTTGATATCCCGTGACGCCGAAACAATCACCTGTGGTTTGTTGGAACTGGAGGTCACGTTGGAAGAGTTATACACAATCATCATTGAGGTGGCAATATTCGCTGTATTTGACGCCACCGGCAGATTCGCCGCACTTGCCACGTTCGCAATCACATTAGTTTCAATAATATTGTTCAAAGACACCGTAGCTGCAACGTCATCCGACGGGGTAACTGCCAGTTCCGGCTCGCGGTTCGAAGTCACCATCAAAAACGCCACAAAAAGCGCAAAAGCTCCCGCGTACAAAAAGATAGACTTCGCCGTCCTACCTCTCTTAGTCCGAGAAACCGTGTCAATCTTATCTCTAAAATCCGAGCCAATGGTTTGAACCTTGCCCTGAATATCCTGCACCTTGTCCTTAACCACGCCCATCTTATGAGTGATACTCATACCCCTTATGTTACCAAAAAACGCCAGTTTTGTCAAATCACAGCAAGCTTTGTTGCAGAAAATGACTTTTATAAAAACTAAACCTTGATGTCAGCATAAACTGGATAATGGTCGGAGATTTCGTCTGTCAGGTTGTTTTTTACAACAGTATATTCCAAAAGCTTATCCGTCAAATCTGGTGAAAGGAGCACCTTATCCAAGCGTACTGGCGGATGGGTAGTGTCTCCCAAGAGTTTCGTGGGAACCGTTTTGGAAAAGTCACCCTTAATTAACGCAGCATCCGCAAAGCCAAACTTTCTGAACAGACCGTCCACACCATACTGAGCTTTACCCTCACTAGTAAACTTGCGTTTTTGGTCATCAGAAAACTTGTCAATGGTTTTTTTGGGATAGTTGTCCGAGATTGACAGGGAGTTGAAATCTCCGGCAATTACAGTGCTCTCAACCACTGAAAGCTTGCGTAGCAACTTCATGGACTCTGCCATCCTCTCCTTTTCCAAAGCTGGCGTCAGGTGCAACCCCGCTATCGTGCACTTCACGTTCCCCGCGTTTATTTTCGCAATAATAATAGCCCGCGCCACAGGCGTCACAGACTCAACAGAAAGGAAGTTTTCTTTTGCCAAAACCGCCACGTGATAATCCCAACCATCGCCACACGTTTCCAAATATTGATGGAGCAAGCCAGTTTCTCCACCAAAATATTTCAGTTTTTCATAATTATTTTTTTCAAATCCGTTGGCTTCATTTAACACCAAGACGTCTGGAGCGACGCTTTTCACGACTTTAATGACGTCATCAATCCGGCCCTCTGCTCCGTTCAAAATATTATAAGTCATTATCCGCATAGAGATATTCGCCCTTTACATAAACGCGATTGCCCAGCGGGGCAATGGCAGAAGCTGACTACCAGTCTTTGATGAGCTCTTATTGACTCTCCCGTCGTCCAGAAACGGCGATTGCTTGATTCTAAACAATCCATAACAAAGATTATATTATTAGTTGCATGTGTTTGCAAGGAGGGAGGGTTGGTGCCAACAAGACCTTGTTGGAGACAGTTTGATGTTCATTCCATCTCAACCACTCCTCCGCAAAACAACGGGAAATTGTGCAACAAAACCAGCTGGCGCGAAACATTGACATCCGAAACTATTTATGCTACACTGTACGTTACTGGTTTTTAATTACCTTTTGTTGGTTGTGTGTACGATTGTTGCACGTGTTTGCTGATTGTGCCAAACAACCATGAACCTTACAGAAAGAGGTGAAAAATGGAAATACCACAGATTGTTTCCGTTAGCGACAGAGAGATTGTCGTTAACACAACGCTCCAGAGAAGCGACATTGAAAAGCTTTGGATGCCGATAAAAAAGCGGTTGAAAAAGCGTGTCACGATGACCTATGTGTATCGTGACGGTGCAACGGTCTTACAGTTCCTCGTTGACTTTCGCAGCCTGAAAGAAGAGCATTTGCTCTTGAATGAGGCGTCGCAGGCGATGAGCGAGAAACTGGAAAATTACTTGTTTAGTTACCATAACGAACAAGCAATTTAACCATCCGCCGTCATTCTCCATCAAAAAACCTCAAAAACCGTCCACATTCTGGGCGGTTTTCGCCCTCGTGACGCCCCCCCAATAGAATAGTAGCTTTTCGTCCGTGACGAAAATGAAATTGGGAATTGTCAGACGTGGTATAATTGAAACATGTTTATTGACACAGCGAAAGTTTGGATTGAAGCGGGCGCGGGCGGTGATGGCGCGGTGTCCTTTCGGCATGAGATTTATATTCCAAAGGGTGGGCCGGATGGCGGGAATGGCGGGAGAGGCGGTGATGTGGTGTTTTTGGCAAGTCGTGACGAGAATACGCTACTTGATTTTCGTTACAATCCGGAACTGAAAGCGGGCAATGGCGGACGGGGCGGCAAGCGGCAGGCGGCGGGGAAAAGCGGCAAAGATTTGGTGGTGAAAGTGCCGGTGGGCACGGTGGTGCGGCGCGGCGACGAGGTGGTGGCGGATTTGACTGAGGACGGAGAGCGCGTGGTGGTGGCGCACGGTGGTGACGGCGGGTTTGGCAACGCGCATTTCAAAAGCTCAGTGCGACAGGCTCCGCGCGTGGCGGAAAAGGGTGAGCCGGGCGAGAAGTTTGAGGCGCAACTGGAGTTGAAATTGTTGGCGGATGTGGGGTTGGTGGGATTCCCGAATGCGGGAAAATCAACTTTTTTGTCGGTGGTGAGCAATGCTAAGCCGGAGATTGCGGATTATGAGTTTACGACTCTGACGCCGAACTTGGGGGTGGCGACGGTGGACGACACGGATATTTTGATTGCGGATATTCCGGGGTTGATTGAGGGAGCGTCGGAGGGCAAGGGACTAGGCATCGCGTTTTTGCGGCACGTGGAGCGCACGGCGGTGCTGTTGCACCTGATTGATGTTTATGCGGATGATGTGGCAGAGAAATATTTGAAAATCCGCGCGGAACTGGAGAAATACAACGTTGATTTGGCAGAGCGGCCGGAGGTGGTGGCTTTGACGAAGACGGAGGGGTTTGACAAGGAGTTGTTGGATTTGCAGAGGGAGAGCTTGAAAGCGGTGACGGGGAGCCCGATTTTTGCGATTTCGGCGAAGGCGCATTTGGGGTTGACAGAGGTGTTGAGGGCCTTGCATGGGGAAATTGAGGCGTTTCGGGCGGTGGAGGTTGAGGTGGAGCCTGATAAGGCGGAGATGGAGGTGATTGAGCTGCCAAAAGAGGCGTACAAGGTGGCGTTTGCGGTTGAAAAGTCGGGTGACAAGTTCGTGGTGACAGGTGCGAAAATCGAGAAGTTTGCGGTGAAAACGGATTTTGACAATTATGACAGCGTGAACCGTTTGCGCGATATTTTGAAAAAAATGGGCATCCGCGCCGAGCTTGCGCGATTGGGGGCGGGAGCGGATTCGACGATTGTGATTGCGGGAAAAGAGTTTCGGTTGGTGGAGAAATAAGTTTTTTAAGTGGGGTTAAAATGTGGTATGATGTGGGATATGATTAAGTTTGACTCGGACAAGCAGGCGATTTTTGACCCAAATAGCTTGGATTTTGGCGAAAGTTTTGAAAAGGCTGTGATGGTTTTTGATGATGAGGTTTGGGAGGATTATGTTGTGCCAAACAAAAAACTCAGTTCTTTTGAGGTGAAAAATATTTATGGAAGAGTTTTTGACACTTTTCGAGTGATAAACGTTAGTGGTGAAAATATTTTGTTGGTTTATCCGGATATGGGCGGAGCGGCTTCGGCGATGTGCTTGGAGTCGCTGATTGCCAGCGGAGTGCAGAAAGTTGTGGCTTTTGGCACGTGCGGGGCAATGGACAAAGATATTGCAAAAAACACCGTGATTGTTCCGACGACGGCTTTCAGGGAGGAGGGGTTGAGCTATCATTATTTGCCGCCGAGCGACGAGGTGGCGCAAAACGAAAAGTCAATTGCCGCTATTAAGGTTGCGCTGTTGGACAACGGTGTTGATTTTATTGAGGGTAAAATTTGGACGACTGACGCGGTGTATCGGGAAACGCGCGGGAAGTTGCAAAGTATGAAAAAGGCTGGCGGCGTGGCGGTGGATATGGAGTTGGCGTCACTGCTCGCTGTGGCGGAGTTTCGGGGTATAAGATTTGCCGAGTTTTTTATAGTTCAGGACAATATTGATGGGAAAAACCCTCATCAAAAGCCGCGAAACTCGGAGAGTTTTATCAACATCTCTGTTGATGTGTTGCGCGGTTTGGCTCGCTGATAGTGTCAAAACCAATTTTGTGTTACAATAGAGAAAAGTTAGAGAATGGTGGTTTCTGGTTTTGGCACCTTAAAAAGTACTATTTTTGGGTGTCATCGTGTTTTAAACAGGAGGATTGTCATGAAAAACTTTGATTTAAAACTGGCAGTGGCTGGGTTGGACTCTGCGGTGCGGCTCTTGGCGGAGCACGAGGCGCAAATCAATGAACTGAACGTTTTTCCGATTGCGGACGGCGACACGGGGAGAAACATGTTGGCGACTTGTCAGGGCATGCTGGCCGAGGCGGAGAATCTGCCGAAGAGTGTGTCGTTGAAGACGTTTTGCGACCGGTTGTCGCAACGTGCGTTGTCCAGTTCGCGCGGCAATGCGGGCACGATATTGGCAAAAATGGTGCTCGGCTTTGCGGAGCGCGTGCGGCAGGCGGACGAGATGGATTTGACGGTGTTGGATGAGGCTTTGCAATTGGCGAGGTCGCGCGCCGAGCAGGCGGTTGACAAGCCGAAGCTCGGCACGATTTTGACCGTGCTTGGTGGCATGGCGGATTACATCAATCTTCAGCGCCGCCGCGCCATCACTTCGACAGCGAACGTGTCAGATTCGCAACGGATGTGGAGCGCGTTGAACGAGTTGCCGGTTGAGGCGTATCGAGCGTTGGACGAAACGCCGGAGTTGATGTCGCTTTTGAAAGAAAACGGCGTGGTCGACGCTGGCGGTTTGGGGCTGGCTTTGATGGTTGAGGGCTTTTTGTCCGGCTTGAAGGGCGAGGAGCTGGACAGTTCGATTTACAGCGAGCGCTTGAAACAGTATCAGCCCAAAGTCAAGATGGAGCAGGTTTATCATCAAGACGACGAGCACGCTTATTGCACAGAGCTCACGTTTTATCCGAACAAGCCGATTAAGGCGGACAAGATTACCAAGTATCTTCATAAGATGGGCAACAGCGTGATTTTTGCTGGCAATGAACTTTCTGGGATGTACAAGGTGCATATTCACACCGACCAACCGGAAAAAGTTTTTGCTTATTTTCGGCAACGCGGCAAGGTAGAAATTGCTCAGGCGAACGACATGCGGAACCAAGTTATCCGGCGGCTGGAGGATTTGATTGACAAAAATCCCAGACGGTTTGGGTCGGTGGTGGTATCGGATGGCCGCGAGATGGCTGCGCTGCTCAAAGAAGCGGGCGTGGATATTGTGGTTGACGGCAAACAGACTCCGGCGGCTGTGATGAAAGATGTTTCTGAGGCTGTCAGTTTGGTTGGCAAATACGTTGATTTTGTGTTTGTTTTCATGAAAGCGCGGCGCGGGTGTGCCCTGTCGCCTATTTTGTCCGCCACGAACAAGCCGGTTTGGGTGGTTGGCATTAAAAATGCGCCTCAAGCCATTTTTGCGATAGAAAGTCTGGATGCGACGGAATCATTTGACGAGAACGTGCTGTTGGCGCAGAGAACAATCCGCAATCTGCGCACCGGCGAAATTGCTTTTGCGACCAAGAACACCAAGCTGGCTAAGGGTGGACTGGCGCGAAACGGCGACTTTTTCAGCACGATTAACGTGGGCAATAGTTTGAGTAGCATTGTTGGCGAAAGTTGGGAGACGGTGTTCGGGATGACGCTGGATGTCGTGCTGAAAGATGCCAGTTATTTGGCGGTGTATTATGACGGCAAGCAATGCGACGAGGTGCGCGCCCTGAAGTTGCAAGAGCGGGTGATGGCGAATCATCCTCTGTTGGAGGTGGAGATTTTTCACGGCGGGCAAACCTCCAGCTCCATTATTATGGTGGCTGAAGAATAGTACTTGAAAAGTTAAAAAGCACTGGTTTTGCCAGTGCTTTTGTTTTTTTCGAGGTTGCGAGGCTACGCCCAGCCTAACAGTTCATGAAATCAATGGGGGCGTCGACGGTTTTGGTGCCTTCAAACAGTACCCCCACCACCCCAGCGCCAGTGTGGCTGCCGACGATGGGACTGACCTTGACGATTTTGATACGGCAACTGGGCCAGCGCCCCTTGATGTGGCGCGCCAAATAATTGACTGCCTCTTGGAAGTCGCCGTTGGCGATTTGGATGGTTTGCTCGTTGGGGCTGGTCGTGGCAAGTCTGGCAATTTTTTCGACGATTTCGTCGAACGCCCTTTCTTGACCACGCACAGTCTTGGCCTTTTTCAGTTTGCCGTTTTCGTTGACATACAGGACCGGTTTGCGATTCAAAGCGTTGCCGACGCTAGCTTCCAAAGAGGTGCAGCGCCCGCTACGTTGCAAGCCACTGATATCGCGCACCGTGAACCAAAGCGCCAAACGCGGGACAGTTTCCAAGATTTTGGCATGGACGGCGTCGATGGAATGCCCTGCCGCGCGGAGTTCGGCGGCTTGGATGGTCAGCGACCCCAGCCCAACGGACGTGGTTTTGGTGTCGACGACATAGATTTTGCGGTCGGGAAACTGGGTTTGCACGGCGTCTCGCGCCAGTTGGCTGGAGTGAAATGTGCCGGAGATGCCCGACGAAAAGCACAAAAACAGGATGTCGTCGTGGGTTTCAAGGCATTCCCGAAAGACGTTTTCAAACTGGGCTGGAGGGATTTGGGACGTAAAGATTTTTTCGGTCTTTGCCAGCCAATAAAACTTTTCGTACGGCATATTGCTCCAATCGGGGTTGTGCTCGTACTCCTTTTCCGCAATCGTGAAAATCATCGGGATGACACGAATGTTGTGCTTCTTCACCTCCTCAGGCGTGAGATCCGCTGTGGCATCGGTCACAATGCAATAACTTCTTTTTTCTTTTTTCAAGCTTATCACCTCGCTTTTTAAGATACTCCTTCATTTGTGAGTTTGGGCTACTCTTGCATGATTAAAGCACAGTTTGGCGCAAAATGAAAGCTTGAGCAAAAAAGTTGGTATTATTTTAATACTTATGCTAAAATAAGTCTATTCTATATATTTTAAGATTAATATACATAAGAAGAGGTTATTATGAAAAATGCACTTAAGCTAAAAATATACCACAAAAAGCTACTTTTAACTAAATTATCCTCATTAAAATACTCTCAAACCACGCTTTTTGCTGTTGCCGTTCTGCTTGCTGGCATTCTTACTGTTGTGTTTTATCATTCACTTTTTCCTACTGAAGCCGCCACCAACACCGTCACCGTCACCGACAATAACCAAACC
>JAISOF010000040.1 GCA_031275815.1 Candidatus Nomurabacteria bacterium | reverse complement strand
GATCGCCATCGGCATAGCCTTCACCGGTGATGGAGTCGACTTTGGCGGTGTCGCCGGTAATCCATTGGTTGTTTTGTACGCGGTTGGTGTAGCGGAGCGCTACTCTTTGGGCAAGGCCTTTGAAGGCGGTGGAGTTGCCGATAGCGGTGTTGCTGGGGGTAGCACAGTTGTTGTTGGTGTTGGCAGCGATTTCAGCCGGAGTGGCGACGTTTTTGATGCTGAGTTTGATGAAATCGCAACCCTCAATAATACCCTGATTAGTAATCCCGCCAGCCTCTAGCCCCTGCCCAAAAGCGGCGCCGGAGCCATAAACCTTCAAAGTAGCGTCACCACCGCTCAAAACACTGCCGATTGCGTGATATTCGCTCCAACTGCCAAAAGATTTCCAGTAGCTCAAGTATGGAGCAGGGACTTTGGTGGCGTATTTGCCAATAACTTGGTTTTCGGAATACAGGTCGCCGCCCCAGACTTGCATGGTAACAATCTTGGAAATGGAGACACATTCCGGTTTCAGATGTATCCAGTTGCCTTTGACAGCGTCGCCATAAGTAGTGCTGTCGTCGTTGTTATAGTAACTGAGCTCGTCATACACTGAAACGCCAATGCAGAACTTGGTGCCAGCGGGAGCGTCGGCAATTTTGGCGGTGAGGTCGCTCCAACCAGTGTCGCTGTTTCGCGCGTCGTTACTGCCAGTGTGATTGGCGCCATTAATGGCATTCAATGAACCGGTGCCGGACGCTTTGGTGTAACAGTTGCGGCTGACGTTTTGGATGCTCACTCCATCTTTGGGTTCAGCATGGATGTACGACGAACAGGG
Organism: Candidatus Nomurabacteria bacterium; assembly: GCA_031275815.1. Taxonomy (GTDB): domain Bacteria; phylum Patescibacteriota; class Saccharimonadia; order Saccharimonadales; family Saccharimonadaceae; genus JAISOF01. Next base: position 14,596 of record JAISOF010000040.1, on the reverse strand, counting down.
TTCCTTGTTATTGCGCTCGTCTTTGGTGTTGGGGTCGGAAGTAACGTTTTCGTCAATATAAAACTCGGTGATTTCCCAATGGGTGCCCGGGCGGGTGATGGTGGCATAATTTTCGCCGAACTCCGCGTTGGTGACTGGCACGATATTGAACCAAGTCTCATAATCCAATTCCGAGCCACCGTGCAACATCCGCCCGTCGGGGAACTTGGTGGTGTCGATGCGCGGGATGATTTGGTAGTTATATGGGATGTTGAACTGGGCGTTGGAAGAGGTGGGGCCAACGTCAACCAACTTGACCCATGTGTGTTCCCATTCAGTATAGGTGCCAAAACCGTCATAATCACCATCATTACAACCTCCACAACAACTAGTATCGTGCGGACTACCATAAACTGTCCTGCCCGTACAACAGCAACCGGAACAATCACTACAACAACCCCCTTCACTGCTACACGTGCGTGCTATTCTCCATTTAACGCTATATTTATGCTCACTATCTTCACCAGTATTATTCTGAGTAGTCCCAGTGGTTTTTGGACCCGCCGGACTATAATCAGCCTTGCAGGCTCCCTTTTGGCAATTTTTCAACTTTTGCGCCACACGGTCGAAGAGGGTTGCTCTCTGGTAAATCTCCTTGCTCCCCACGTCGCCGTTCTCCACTTTGTGAGGAACTGACTCCTCGTGTAGCTTACCCTCGGGGTCCATGCCGACGCATTGGTTACCAGCCTCTATCCCTCCGGCTTGCAACCTGTTCAAAAGATTACCAGTCGGGGTTTTGATGTTGTGATAGCTCATTCTGGACAGATTGACCGTGCCGGAAGTTGAAAACATGGACTCTCTTCCGGTATAAAAACAGTCATCGCGGATGGTGTAAGTTTTATTTTTATTGGCATCCGCGTCAATCGCCTGGTAAGCACTTTCACCCGACTTGGCCTCATCCACGCTGTGCGAACGGGTAATCGAAGTTTCAAAAGGTGTAAGCCATCCCCCGTCTGTAACGCAAGTTTCGTCTGTAGTCCTCATGGTGGCGGTTTTTGAGCTGTATGTTCCGTTAGTGTGGCATTTGGTGGGATTAAACCCAGGCAAAGTCTCCCAAGTCGTATCCGCATTCAATTTCTGCGCCGCCTTGTCGAAATTATGCACGAACTTGATGCTATCACCCGGTCGTGCCAGCTGTGTAATCGCTGTTTTTTTGTCGGTCGGGTCCAAAGCTTGAAACTCATCCGGCTGTCCGGGCGCCTCCGGAGTGGTGCCTTCAGGGTCGCACTTATACCCAAGCTGATTGTTCACCGCGCAAGTTTGGGTCTTGCTAACAGCAATCTCACTGCAATCCGGAACGTCCAACGTGGCGGGGTCGTTGTCGCAATTTGGCGGCACTCCGCCGGGCTCTGGCGTATACGCCGCCACGGCGTGCGAGGTCAACAGTGTGCCGTCCGTCCCACCGTCTTCCGTCCACCCACTGTCGTTCGCCAAGTGGGCTTCAATCTTCTCTTGGCAAGTGTTTTTGGCTCTATTGACGGTCGCGCTGTCAAAACCAGTTTCGCTGTCAAAATATCCATAATCATAATTGGTGCCGGTCGCAAAACACAGATACAGCACGCTACGCCAAGCACCTTTCTTGGTCTTTTCGTTTTTGATTGAGGTGGCGCACAGGACTTTGGCGCCGTCCACAGTTGTGGCTGTTGGCGTACCGCTGCTCAAGATGTCATAAGTCTTGTTGGCCTCCAAAACCACAGAATGCCAGCGCACGGCAGTACGTGTGCGATAGTCTGAGCCGCCATTGACGCTTCTGCCACTTCCGAGACAGACGTTGGTTTCAAATGTCAAGCGGTTGTCAGGATAGGCTTCATTAGCGACCGCATACAGCCACAACTGCTTCTTGGTTTTGTCCGTGCCGGTATCGGTGCCGCCAACTGTTACTGTGTGCTTGAAGTTGACACTGAACTCCACGCACTTGGTGGTGTCGCCGTCCGTGCCGTCGGCTTTCAAGCAGGCTTCATCAGGGTTGCTGTCCGGAGGTTTCGGCGTGGAAACAATAATCGGCGGACCGTCGATGGGGTTGGTGCTACTGGCTTCCTCCAAGACTGCATCACTGCCAATCCCGACCTTGCCAGCGCACCACGCACCATAGCTGCAACCTTGGATGGTGTCAGCTGGGCCGCTGGAGTGTTGGGCTTGGATATGGGACATGACGCTGACGCTCCAAGTGTCAACTCGGGGCTTAATCGTCACCGTAGCATAAGAAGAAACCGGACCGCCCACCTCTGGCGTGTCGACATTACTCTTCACCACACCGGCGTCCAGCGAATCGTTCGCTCCTCCGTTTTCCGGATTGAGCGTAATCGTGATTTTGGATGTCACCTTGATGGCTTTGCCAAAGGCTTTCAGCGCATTTTCATCGTTTATGGTGATGTTGCAAAGGTAACTGCCCTCCCCGCCCTCTGGACGAAGACCAATGTGCCGTCCGTTGCCGCTTTCAGTGCCGGTGGCGGTGTTCAAGTTCGGCATGGGGTTGCCATCCAACGCCCAACCTGGACTGGTCCAGTAGTTGGATTTGGTGGCGGCGTTGGTGAGGGGTGTGCAATTGGTGGATTTGAAGAATGAGCTAATTTGACCAGGTGAGAGGTCATTACTAGTGTCACTAGCATTAACAGCTCCGTCACCATTACTGTCGTACTTAAACTCAAATCTATCAAAAGTCACCGTAATATTACTCTTCACATTCTTCCACTGGTCAGAAAAAGTATTCCCAACGTCGCCGCCCACTCTTTCCACTCCGGCACTATGCGTAAAATAGAAGTTTTTGTGCGTCCCGATAGCGAAGTCCTTGTTGCCGCCGTTGTTGCTCCAATCGGCGTTAGCGGGATTGGCGCCAGTTGTGACCTGTGAATACGAACCGGTTTCAATCCGCCACGAGTTTTCGACCTTGGGTATCGGCGTATACCGCACAATATTATTGCAGTCCGCGTTCACTCCAAAACCAGTTTCTTGTCCATTGAGCAAATATGGATAAATCTTCTGGTCTTTATCATCATTATTGTTGTTAGGATTGCTGTCTTCATCAGCAAGCCTGATGGCATAAATCTTGCATGTTCCCACATCGACAGGCTTTGTTGGGTCTGTATAATGATAAAGTTTTCCGTTGGTCGGATACCCAGTATTGCCGGTTAAGTCAGTCTTCACGGTGTAATCTGCTTTCGTGTAACCACGACTGCTCACCCATGCGGAAACCTCATTGTTGCAGTTCTTGCCATTGCCAAAACCAGTGTACGGCGACCCGTCGGCAAACCCGCCCCACACGTCAAAAGCCCAAGCTGTATTTCCCCCCGCCAAGTCCAACGTCAAGCCGAGAATACCACAACATGCGACCGCCATTAAGATTACTTTGACCTTGATAAACTTGTTCATAAGCCTTGCTCCAATTCATTTAATTTGCCCATATAATACTCGCGTCCCATCTCGCGACTGGGGTAGCCTTCGTATGGTTCCGCGAGCAATAGTTCCAGATATTTTTTCTGCAATTCTTGGTCGCCAAGCTGTTCGTACGTGTTGAACAAGGAGCGATAGATCACGTAATGATCATCGGAAGTACTGACGGCCAGCGCTTGTTGATAAGCGGCGGCGGCTTGGTCGTACAGCCCAGCGTTGCTGTAAGTTTTGCCTTGCAATTGATACAGCTCACTTTTTTCATCACCCGTTTCCGTCCGTGACAACAAATCATCTATTTCGGTGACAATGGCGTTGGCATTTTGTTCGTCAATCAGCCCATTAGTACTAAGTCCGATACGCTCCACCGCTTCGGTGATAGTTTCTTCTTGAGCAACCGGTGTGTTGGAAGGGGCGACCTCTTGAGGTCGGGTGACAAAATAACAAACCGCCACCACAACCAACGTGAGCGCCGCTACACCAACAAGAACCAAAAGTAACTGGTTCCTCTTTTGCGTCTTTTCGTGTTTTAGTTGGTCGAAGACACTAAGGTCAGAACTCTCTCTCTCTCTCTCTCTCTCTCTCTCTCTCTCTCTCTCTCTGGTTAATCGCATTTGGTGCCCTCATATTTATTCCTATGTTTTGTTGCTATTGTTTACCATGTGTAAAAGTAACTATAGGCATTATGCACCATGATGACGCGGGCTGTCAACATTTTGCTTGTGGAAAAGTTGGGAAAAATCACAAAATACGCGTTTGACTCAAGCGAAATATTCGCCCCGTCGTCATTCTGCGTACTGCGACTTCGCGTAGCATCGCGCATAATGACAAAGGCAACGCTTGCAAGCGTTAAACCCCCGCTCACGCGGGGGTTAACCGACTAAAATCGTAATTAACCAACTTTAGCTTTTTTTAAAAAACGCTTCAAAACCTGTTTTTTCAAAATATTGCTCCGCCGCTCACCTTGAACCCGTTTGACTCTTGGGTTATGTTGAGTTTGGATAAAAACACCAAAAACCTCGTTTTGGACAGCGACTCGGTTGGCAATAAATATCCGTTGCCATTACCTTGCAATATTCCTGCTGAGCTGAATTTGTCCACCGCCGATTTTGCCCAACTTGCTATATTGCCATTATCCGCAAAAACGGTTGGGGGACGTCTTTCAAAAATTTCAGCAAACCGTGCTCTCCAGTCAAGCTTTTCTTCGTAATCTTGCACCACCTCTTTGGTATATTCCAAATCAGGAGGCCAATCAGTGGGGTTCTCCAGTATTGACTTCAAGCTCTTCTCGGCGCCTGAAGCAGCGATTGGAAGTGAATATTCCACAATCCGTAATGCTATCACTGCAAACTCCTGCATAGAAAGCTCGCTGTCGGGACGAAAGGTTCCGCCGTCGCCGGTCATAATCCCCAACTTGTTCATCGCCCAAATATATTTGGAATACTTGTGCGAAGTCGGTACATCCGAAAACACTTTTTCGTTGCGCATCGGCACAACATACAAATAGTTGCAAACCAACTTCGCCACCTCGCCCCGCGTCAGCTTTTGGTTGGGATAGGCATAAGGTTGCCCAACCAAATCAATCATGAACGCTTCCATGCCGGAGTCAACCCAACTTTCGTTGATGTCAAGAATGTAGTCAAAATATCCGTATCCGGCGGCAGCCACCATGTGTTCCAGCAGATAAGTGTCTTCGGGTGTGTATGAGATAGTCCCGTTAATGAACATCGCGCGAATATCCTGAAAATATTCGGCAAATGTTCTGTCAGGGAAAAACGCGCCTCGCCACTCACTCCCGTCATAAAAAAACGGATCTTCGTGCAGGGTGCTCTTAACCATACTGATTGAGATAGCCGGAATACCCGCAATACGGAACAAGGTCACCAAGCCTTCGGATTGGGTGGTACAATCATAAGTATACCCGTCAAAATCACCAACCCTCCCAAACGCACTTTCCTGCCAAGAACGCCCTGATTCTGTCCAACCGGTAATGCGTTGTATCTTTTCCGCTGTTGATAAGCTTTGGCTGTCTATGTCCAATTCTTTGGCAACCGAATAAGCCGTGTCGCGCATCAAGATGTGGTTTCCGTCATGGAAAAAATCTCGCCAAGTTTTAAGGTCGTCATAATTTGGCAGGAGGGTCAACCGCTGCAAAGCCTCCGGCTGTGAGCTGTCCGGCAACAAATCCAGAAAATAATCGCTCCACATGTGCGTGAAAGCATAATATTCCGGAGAATACGCCGTGACACCCAGCGCGATGATTTGGTCATGGATTTGGTCTTTGGCCTGTTCCGATTCTGCGAACGCCGCCTGTGTGCCGGTGACCACTAGCACCGCCGTCAAAATCCCCGCAAGGAGATTCCTGACGCTCCTGTTTTTCAAACTCAACATTTTCTTTCTCCTTTCGATGGGGGAATTATCCCGCAAAAAGCCGTTCAAAATACTCCAAGTTCGCGAAATTGTTGCCTCGACCGCGTTCCCTTTCCACAACACAGTTTTAATTTTGAAGCGTTAAGTTTCGCATTAGTGGCCCTGTAGCCAAGCTACTGCTGATGTAATCTTTATATCACAAATGATATATTTCCACAAACTTAACCGCAATCAGAGCGCAAAGTCTGGTGGCACGAAAGGATAGTGTGATATAATGTGTGACATATGTTTTCACGCACCATTTTTTCTGACAAGAAGTCCGAGAAGATTGCCACGCACCAGAGGTTGGTGCGGGCGGCACGGCGGCAGTTACAGGATTATTTGCCGGCGGGGCGGGATTTTCCGCCCGCCAAGGAAATCAACCATTTTGAGGGCAAAAATGGGCCCGATGGACTGCTCAGCAAGCGCAATAAGGCGGACGAGCCGCACCAGTTTATTGATCCCAAACATCCGGATGGGGAGCTTTTGGGGTATGTGCGCAATCATTTGCATAACTTGCATGAGGCGTGGGCGAGTGGCGACCGTGTGAAGATGGCTTTTGAGGCGGCTTGGGGGGAGCACATGATTGTGGACGGGTTGACGCCGGCGCACCAACAGCCTTTCAAGGAACAGTTGCGCGAGCTCGATCCGCGCGAGCTGTCCGAAAAAAACACGGTTCTCAAGCGGATTTTCATGCCGGGCGACAATTTGAAAGAATATTTCATCAAGAACTGGAAACGGCTTGGTCCGAAGGGGTTGGGAACAAACCACATGTTGTTTGAGGCGGGGATTGATTTTATCACCATGCCTCTTTCGCCCAAAAAACTGATGGCTGATTTGAAGGCGGCGGAGGTGGCGGCAGCGAAACGCGGTGATTTCGACCAGTTATACATGCAGTCAGTGCAGCAAATCGCCAGCCGCAAGATGTTTGAGCGCTATTTGGCGGAGGGCTGGACGACGGATTTGGCGGAAGACGTGCGCGAAAAACTGTTGCCTGAAGCGGTGAGAATGGTGACTTTGGGGTGGATACAGGGGATTTATCATGGCGATTAGGATTATTGCGGGGGAGTTCGGCGGGCGCTGGGTGAAGACACCGGACGGCGCCAAAACTCATCCGATGGGTGAACGAGAGCGCGCGGCAATTTTCAATGCTTTGGTGGACGATTTGGCGGGCGCGAAAGTTTTGGATTTGTTTGCGGGCAGCGGTGCTTTGGGATTGGAGGCACTCAGTCGCGGCGCAGAAGCGGCGGTTTTTGTGGAAAAAGCGCGCGCGGCTGGAGAGGTGATTTCGGAAAATATCGCGGCTTTGGGGGTGGAACAGCGGGCAATACTATACAAAATGCCCGCCAAAAAAATGCTCCAAATGGGCGAAAAGTTTGACGTGATTTTTGCCGACCCGCCGTATAGCCAGCCGCAGTGGTCGACTATTCAGGAGCTGGGGCAGATGATGAACGCCGGCGGGAAATTGGTGATTAGCTTTCAAAAAGGGACGAACCGCCCCTTGCTTGCGGGTTTCACACTGTGCTCGACCAAAGTTTATGCGGGGGCGGCCATTGATATTTTGGAGAAAACCGCGTGAGCTTTGAAGACGTATACTCCGCCATTTGCGCGTTTGTAGCAAACACGGGCATTTTCATAAAAGGTGACCAAAAGTTGCAGCGCATGCAAGATTTGATGAATTGTTTGGGCAACCCGCAAAACAAATTGAAAGTGGTGCACGTGGCGGGAACCAGCGGCAAGACCTCCACCAGTTATTTTGTGGCAGCGTTTTTGCAACGGGCAGGACAAGGGGTGGGGTTGACTATCTCGCCGCACGTGGTCGATGTGCGGGAGCGGGCACAAATTAATTTGGCGATTTTGGAAGAGGATGTTTATGTGCGCGAGGTGGCGGAATATTTGGATTTGGTGAAAGCTGGCAAACAGCACCCGTCGTATATGGAGTTTTTCATGGGCTTTTTCTATTATTTGGCGGCGAAAATGCAACTGGATTATGTGGTGGTGGAAACGGGGCTGGGTGGGCTCTACGATGCATCCAACGTCGTGCGGCGGCGTGATAAAGTTTGCCTGATTACCGATATCGGGCACGACCACACGGAGATTTTGGGCGACACTCTGACGGAAATTGCTTGGCAAAAAGCGGGGATTATTGGCGCGGATAATCCGGTGTTCATGCACGAGCAGTCGCCAGAGGTCATGCGGTCGATACTGGACGTGGCTGACGCGCAAAATGCGCCCGTGCAGATTGTGCCGGAAAAAGATTTTGCGGGACTGCCAGGTTTTCAAGCGCACAATGCCGGTTTGGCTTTAGCGGCGGTGGAGTTTGTGTTGGGGCGCGACGGCGAGGAGCCCTTGACTCCGACCCAGATTGCGGAGGCGGCAAAAGTTGCTATACCGGCGCGGGCGGAGGAGTTTGTATACAAAGGCAAGCGCGTGGTGATTGACGGTGCGCACAACCCTCAAAAATTGGCGGTTTTTGGGGAACATATCATGAAAAAATATGGCGACAAAAAAATCGTGCTGGTCGCGGCTTTTGGCTCGAACAAAGTGGCAAGTTTGGATGGAAATCTGGAATGTCTCAGCCAGATGACCAAATCAATCGTGCTGACCACGTTTGAGGATTCGAGCGTGGAAACGGCGTTTCGTCAATCTCTGGCGCCAGAAATAGTGAAAACGTCCGCCAAAAAGCACGGTTTTTCGGACATCAAAATCGTCAAAGACCCCAAGAAAGCGCTGCAAGAAGCGGCAAAGACAAATGGCGAAGTGGTTGTTGTGACCGGCTCGTTTTTGCTGTTGAACCACATCCGCCCTGTGCTGCTGGGCGGTCTTGATGTGAGGTAGTTTGGGGTTTTTTGGCGGCGATGATACGTGAGGTTGTCAGCTGTTGGCTTTTTTCACGGACGAAAAGCTACTTAAGGTTGAGGTTGCTAGTTGTCTTGTTGGGTTTTTTACGGACGAAAAGCTACTAATAGAATAGATAATTCTTGGGGATAGACGGGAGTATTTTAAACCGCAAAACACAGATTGCAAACTTTTTCCCTGTTGTGGGTCAGACCTTGCTCTGTTGCGCTTTTTTCTCTGTTGTGGGTCAGACCTTCTGTTGCCTTCAAACACAAAACACTGAATTACTCATATAGCCCCCAACAAGGTCTTGTTGGCACCAACCCCCACTTCACAGGGCTCTTCAATCTGTGACGACAGATTGAAGCGAAGAACCGACTGCCACCAATAACGATTGGCTGGCACAGTTTAAGTACCTGTGAACGTGGGTGGTTGTGCAACAAGAGCGGCAAGTAAAATAAGCCCAGCAAAGGTGATTATGCAACAAAACCAAGCCCAATGACAAACCGCCCCAAAATCAGGGCGGCCGTACGTTGTTATTTTTGGTGTCGCTTGCGCAGAGCCTTGATACAACTGGGGCAAAAAGACTCTGGATGATTGAGATGGTTCTTGATAATCTTCTCCATACTCAACCCCTCTCTCATCGTGCACCCAGCATTGGTGCAGTGTCCGTGCACAGCCCTGCCGTCCGACACCATGCCCAGCACATGTCCCAACTCGTGCAAAACAGTATGCTTGGTGGCAACCGACATGTACGTCGGGTGGAGCGCCACCGCTTGGTGCATAGTCACCACAGCAACTCCAGCACCGACTTGCGTGGCGCCACGCGCACTCACCCCGCCGTGTTCCAAATCGCCCCAAAGGGCTTGGTTGCTCAACAAGAAAACAAAGCCCCTCATATGGTTCTTCTTGCGCCAATCTATCACCCAATCGAAGAGTTCTCTGATGTCGCAACCTCCTGCGGGCTGCTCTTCTATCGCAATCGCGCAACCGTGCTCAAAAAGAATCTTATCGCGGCAAAGACCACCATCAAGACTCCTCAAAAGGCCTATCGCGTCCGCCGTCGCAACCAATTGCACGTTGGTCAACGACTGGTCAGCCATCACCCGAATCGGATACTCAGGCAACCAGTTTTGGTGCTTGGGCCACTTGAGCTCCAAAGCCGCCAATTGTTCCTGACGACTAGCCCTCTGGAGTTCTTGCCACTCCTCGATTTGCAACTGCCGCTGGAGATAATGTTCCCGCAGCGTTGCCCTTTGGCTCTTGAGTTCCATTTTCACCTCCATTGCAACAAGCTCGACCGCCAAAACCGCCAAACTCAAAAAATAACAACATTAAAAACCAAACCGCGCTACAATACATCGCGGTTCTATCTTTTCATTGTATCACAAACCAATTAAAAAGTCAATTTAGCCGCCAACTCATCGCGCTTCAAAAACGCCGCAGAATCCTCCACGGCGTTTTCAGTTACAGTTACAGTTGTAAAGCACCCTATCCCAAAACAATCGACACAGCCTCAGCCACCTTGTCAGCGCTTCTCAAAGCCGCGTCGACGTCCTCACCGGTGGTCAGCACCACGCCACAGCGCCGTTTGCCAATCACCTCAGGCTTGTTGAAAACCCGAATGCGATAATTAGCCGGCACGTTTTTGGCGAAATAAACCCCAAGATTGGGCGACAAAACCTCATCCATCACGTACGCCGCAGGGCTGCCGTTTCCGTGCACAATCAAGGCTTTTGAAGCGGCGGCCGGCGCAATCAGTTCCACGTTCGGAATCGGCAGACCCAAAATGGCATAGGCGTGCAAGGCAAACTCGTTGATATTTTGAGAAATCATCGTCACCATTCCGGTGTCGTGCGGGCGGGGTGAAACTTCGGAAAAGAACACGTTGTTGTGAGCGTCAACAAACAACTCGACGCCAAAAATGCCGTAGCCACGTGACGCGCCAGACGCTGTCGCGGCGAGCTCCCGAACCACTTCACCGGCGATGGATTGAGCGCTCGCAAAAGCTTTGGGCTGCATGCGCTGAGGTTGCCAAGACTCGACATAGTCGCCGTCTATCTGTTTGTGACCGATGGGCGACAGGAAAAACAGACCATTCATGGCGTTCACGGTCAGCAAAGTAATCTCATAGACAAAGTTAACAAACTTTTCCACGATAACTTCAGTCGCGCTGCCACGGGCGGAGTTTTTGGCCCGTTTCCAAGCGTTTAATATGTCGTTGGAGCTATGAACCACAGATTGACCCTTGCCGGAACTGGATTGGATGGGCTTCACAACAGCCGGAAAACCCAACTGCCTGAGCGCCGTCTCAAGCTCCTTCTTGGAACTGGCGAACCGATAGTCAGACGTCAGCAAGCCAAGTTTTTGGGCGGCCAGTTCCCGAATGCCACGGCGGTTCATCGTCAAATGCGCCGCCCGTGCCGATGGTACCACGCTGACTTTCCCGCCAGCCTCCACTTCCAGTAGCACATCCGTCGCAATGGCTTCAATTTCCGGCACGATGATGTCCGGCTGGACTTCTGCAATCAAGGCCTTGAGACACTGCCGGTCGGTCATAGAAAGCACTTTGGACTCGTGAGCCACTTGAGCCGCCGGCGCGCCCGCGTACGAATCAGCCGCCACCACATAAGCGCCCAACCGCATCAGCTCAATTGTAATCTCCTTGCCAAGCTCGCCCGCCCCCAACAACAAAACCTTTTTTTGGATACCAAACATAGAACCACCTCCTTCTGCAACTGTTAAAGGACTCCCACTTTATGGGTTTAATTGTAACTGATGTTGAGGGCGAAGGCAAGTTTGGGCGTTGGTCGAACTTCCCGCAGTGGAAACCGTTTTAGTATCGCGCTGTCTCAACCTTGAGATTCCAATCAAGCTCCATCTCGCTGAGCGCCCTGTCATAAACCAAAAAACTTGAAACCGTTCCCTGATGATACCTTTCGCCGTCGCTCCTCAACGGAAAAGCCCAGCCGACCTTCAGCACCTCGTCGCTCAAATTGTCGAAATATTTCACAGTACCTTCTCTTTTGTTGCCGCTGGAGCCCAAATATGCCGACACGGTTGCGCCTTCGGAAATAGTCATCGCCATGCCATAATTTTCCCCAAGTTCAACTTCGCCAAAAGGGAAAGACACCAAAATTCCCAAATTATAAATCCCAAAGCTCAACCCGCTGGGCTGCCATTGCCCAAAAACTACTCCGGGCGTAATGCCGTGACCGCCACCAACCGCACGAAACTTTACAGCCTCGTTCATGGAGGCGGTGGACATAATGGTGAAATTATTTCCTAATTTTTTCCCTTGCATAAGGTGCGTGTTAACATAACTGTCCGTCCCGTCAAACGACAGCGACTTGTCATTCCAGCCAGCGTCAAACTCCAAAAGCGTCCCGTCATATTCATCAACAAGCGCCAAGTTTTTCCAAATGTTCGTGGTGTCAGAATGTCCGTTGCCGGTGTTGTTGATTGCGTCATAAAATATCAGCAACCCGCCAGCAATATAACTTTTGTCCGTAATTTCCATATCCAAACTTTTGATGTCAACAATTTCGCTCAATAATATTAACTCTTCTTGGTTGGTTTTGACACCCAAAATCACGTCTTCGTCGTCCAAGTTCTTCGAGGTGATGAGTTCATAACTTGACAATATTTTGCGCAAGTTTTCCAGAGAGATTTTTTGATTCTCATCTTGGCTTTTGGTGATTTTTGATTGCAAATTAGCAATTATCTCCTCTTTCGACGGCTCTTTTTTTGCCGCCATGATTATGCAGAGTAGCCCTATCGCGACCACAATTAATATTGCCAATACCCCAACTTTACGTTTCATAAACCTCCTTTTTATAAATTATTATGGCTCAATCACCAGATATCCTCTCACCGCGACATCGCTGATATTTGACGCGTCAAGTATCGGATAACTGGACGAAACCGGCGCCGCAGAGCCAAACCCAGTGTAACTGCCACCTCTTGAAACCAGCATTTCATGTTCATAAACCGCAGCGGTCAGCTCCCAATAACCTCCGGCAATACTATAAAGGTTCAAGACTTGGACATTGGCATTATTGTGTTCGATATAAAACCCATAACTGGACGAATCGAAAATGTCTATCCCGCGCTCATTCATGAACAACAACATCTGGTCCCACATCGCCCCAAACATCATGAACCCGCTGTTCTCACTGTCGGGCGCCGCGTCGTCATACGCCAAAGTCCAAAACGGCTCAATATTCCTCCCCACTGGAGTCGGTCGCCTTTCGATATAAAACCCCCGATATTTCTTGACGCTTTCCTTGACAACCTCCCATTTCGCTGCCGCGTCAAACGGCCAACTCTCCAGCTCCTCAGTCCCCATCCCCCGCAAAATACTTTCAAAATCGGAGCTTGGCTCAACCAGTTTCGATTGTTCAGCATCGTAACCTTTGGCGGACAAATCAAGGTCAAAAACGTTGCCCACGTCTTCGGAATACAATCTGCCCCACTGGTTATCAACCACCATCGTGTTGATGTCGTTCTTGTGCAATGGTATCCAAACGTATTGCCTGCCGGCTTCATTCTCAATCACCAATCCCTCATCCACCAAAGCCTGGTGATTGGTCGTTTCATCCTTGATGATTTTGTGACGTGCCGGAACATAAAAGGTGTTTGCGCCATCCGTGAAACGGGTGGTTTTTTCTATGAACTCGTTGGTGATGAGCTCAGACGGAGCGTTGGCAATTTTGTCAAACACAAAGTAGCCGATGGTTGCCGTGCCGATGATGATTGTTGTTAGGATGATTTTTTTCATGGTTTTCGCTTTCTTGTGGTTTTAAATGTTTCATCGGACGCAGCGGACGGCAACCCCGACATCCCTACCCCAAGGAACTAAATAAGCGATGGAGCTAGAGAAACGCAAGAGGTTAGCGTTACTTTCGTAATGTCCATACCATGTGGAAGACCAATACAAGCCGGTAGAGTTTTGTCCAGCCAAGCCATTGTAGTAGTAATAGCCACTATACACACCTAACCAGTCCGAGCGCAAACCCGAATCTGAAGCAGTTGAGCCAGAATTTACTGCGTAATTCAAGGTTTGAAAATCCATACTTCTTGGCAACCGCCAACCTTGAGGACAGATGGTTATAGTAGCATCCATCGACGGGTATGTGAGATAATCAGTACAGGCGCTCGTTTGGGCACCCACAGCGGCACACCAGTTATAGAGATAACCGTATTGCTCGCCAGAATCTGAGGGGATGGTTGGAGCAGCGGTATAGCTGATACCTCCAGGTGCAATATGAACAAGAGGAGTAGTATATTCCTGAGGTATATTGCCAGTTTCTGTGGTGGTGACATAGCTTGACGTGATGGAGTCATCGCTGAGGATTACCGTTCCCTCAGAGCCTATATAGGCAAGGTTGGTCAACATCCAACATAAGTCCTTGTCGTTGCCATCGGCGCCAGAGTTCGGTATTTTTTGGATATAATAGGTATGATTATCACGTTCGTCGTAAGCCCAAGTCTTGGTTGTGGAACAGGTGTCGTTGGTGACATCTTGGATTTTTGCACCATCCTGAGCTGGATAGGCATAAGTGAAGTCGTCATTTGTGCCGTTGTCTGGGCTGGAGCCTACTGCATTAGTAACGGTGACATCGAATGTGCCAACTACGTGTGGGCTGGTGACACAAGTAATTTTAGTATCACTCCAAGAGGTAATCGCGCAATTAGCAGGGTTACCGCCACTGTCTATAGTGACGATATTATTGGTTATATTGGTTATCCTTACTATACCATTACCATAGCACACGTCAGCAGTGGTAGCGGCGTCAGATAAGTAGTATTTACTGTTTGGTATATTCCCACTATAACCAGTTTTATCGGAAGTTGAAGTGAATAGGTAGCCAGAGCCACCGCCACCAGCATTAGAGTAGCCAGCGCTTGCACCAGCCCCACC
>JAISOF010000039.1 GCA_031275815.1 Candidatus Nomurabacteria bacterium | reverse complement strand
GACTTGAACCAGCGACCTCACGGCCGTCGGTTCGGGGTGTGTCAATCCGCTACCACTGCGCCAATGGCGCATAGCTAACTGGTCGGGGTTACTGGACTTGAACCAGCGACCTCACGGCCCCCAGCCGTGCGCGCTACCACTGCGCCAAACCCCGCCAAAAAAACCACCTGACCCGCCAAAAAACGGCTCAAACCTCTTATGGTCGGGGTGATCCGACTTGAACGGACGACCTCGCAGTCCCGAACCGCGCGCGCTACCAACTGCGCCACACCCCGACTGGTGTATATTATACATCATTTTGGCGATTTAAAGCCAATATTTGCAATAATCAGGCTGCCAAGCGCTGTGATGGAGATTAAAACTTCCATATTGTTGGTGTTTTGGACGCTCACAATGATTGCGACGCCGACCCACATCACGGCTATGATGGCGGCCGTGTATGGGTATTTGATGTGCATGATGAGGTTTTTGATAAAATTGCTGTGCATGATTATATTCTACCCAATAATTTATTAAAAAGAAACTCGTCCCGCTCCGCCAAAGAAGACAGCGCGTCGCTCAAAATAGCATAGCTTTCCGGCAGGCTGACTTCAATTTCAGAATCGTCCGCAATGCCAAACGCCCCGACCCGACTCAAGGCATTTTCCATACTGAGGTTGAGACATTTGGCAAAACTGGTGCCGTCGCCCTCTCGGTCGAGGATATAAATCATGGAAAGATAGGTTTGGATGGCTTTCAGCAACTGGAAATTATTGATATCGAGTTTCAGCCCCAGCGCGTTGTTTTTGTCCAGAACCTTGTAATACAACTGGAACAAATGCCCTCCCACAAACAATTCATTCGCCAACGAGTTTTCGCCAAACGACCCCATCCGGTCGTTGAACGTGTCGCCCAAAACTTCCAGCACTGACTGGCCGTTGAAAGCTTGGTAATTGGCAAAAGCCTGCGCCAAAGCCGGACTGAAACAACGCAAAGTGGCAATCATTAATTTGTCGACGTCCTTGTTGCCGTTCAAGTTTCGATGGTATTCAAACACCCAATCATAAAAAGCTTTCCGGCTGGTCGGAGGGCTGGAAACAATACCAAAATCAATCAGCGCAATCCGGTTTTTGGGCAAAAGAATCACATTGCCCGGATGAGGGTCGGCAAAAACACACTCTTCTTGCATTGCCATGTGGCACAATTCCGCGCCCAAAATCGCCATTTGCGCCCACAAATCCGATCCGGTGGTTTCAAGCACCAACTCCGCTGAGTTTTGATGGTGTTTTTTCAACGTCAAGACATCCGCCAAAGTCTGTCCGGCAATAAAATCTTGGGTGATGACGCTGGCACTCGACAAAAGTTTATAAACTTTTGGAATTACCACTTCATCGCGATTCTTGTACATTTCATAAAAAAACTCCAAGTTGTTGATTTCACGGCGATAATCAATTTCCAGCCGGCAAGCATTGCAAAACTCGTCCGCAGCGGCTTTGATGTCAACAATGTCTATCGGCAAAAAACGCCGCATAATGCGGCTGATGATTTTGATTAGCTTGATGTCGCGACGGATGGTGCGCTTGACGCTGGGGCGAAGAATCTTGACCGCTACCAGCTCTCCTGTGCGTAGTTGCCCCTTATAGACTTGGGCAAACGACCCCGACGCAAACGGGGCTTGCTCCAACCACAAAAAATTATCCAACGAAACATGCTCGGCAACATCAATGTTTTCCAAGCTGACGTTTTTGAAAACGGCAAGCTCGGTGGGTCCCACCCAACCTTTGGTGAAGTTGTAATTGTTGCACAAGGCTTGCAGAAACTTGACATAAACTCCGCCGAGCATTTGCAAATGGTAAAACAAAATCTTTTTCATTCGGGTGTTTTGGTTGGGTGTGCGGCTGAACTTGATTTTCAAAAGTTTATAAACTAATTCCAACAGGCTTTTCATTTTTTGCTCGCAAATCCCATGATGAACAAAGCGACCGTCATGACAAGCGCCACGATGGGGAGAAAAACCCCTTGATAATCCAAAAAGCAGACCACCATGACTGTTGCCACCCAGACTGCGATGATACTGATTGTGACAAATGCATATTTCATTAAGTTTATAATACTACTTTTTGTTCAAATATGAAATAGCATATTTGTGGCACTCCACCACGATAATCGGGATGACGAACGACATGGCGCAAACCATCAACAGCGCGTCTGGCGGCACCGCCACGATGTGCAAAAAATGCCCAAGCGGTGTGAAGAGGGCCGCCAGTTGCACGCCGATGGCGAGAACGAGGCTGATGGTGAGGATGGGGTTGATGGTGCGGAGTCGCGCGAAAATCGACTGAAAGTTGCTGCGCATGTTCAGCGCGTTTGCCCACTGCGCCACCACCAGCGCCATGAATGCTAGCGTGCTGGCGACCGCGAACGGGAAAAATTGTTGATAATACCAAAACACGGTGAGCACAATCGCCGCCATTGTCACCGCCATCAAAATCATCCGCGTCGCCATTGAGCGCGACAGCAGTGGCGCGTCGAAAGGTTTCGGTTTGTGTTTCATAACGTTGTTTTCCGCCTTTTCCAGCCCCAACGGAATCACCATCAAAGAATCCGTCACCAGATTCACCCACAAAATCTGCACCGGCACCAGCGGCAGAGGCATGCCCAAAACCAGCGCGCCAACCATCGTCAACGCCTCGCCCGCGTTCGTGGACAACAGATACATCAACATGCGTTTGATGTTCGCCACAATCACCCGCCCCTCGCGCATCGCCTCCACGATGTTTTTGAAATTGTCGTCAAGCAAAATAATATCGCCGGCGTCTTTCACAATTTGCGTGGAAGTCCCCATTGCCACGCCCACGTGCGCGTTGGTCAAAGCCGGCACGTCGTTAATGCCGTCGCCCGTCATGGCGGCAATATTCGTCTGCTCCAAAACCGACAACAACCGGAACTTTTGCTCCGGCGTGACGCGCGAAAATACATAAATATCCTGCACGGCGGTTTTCAATTCTTCGTCGTCCAACATCTCAATTTGCCGACAGTCCATCGCCTCCGAGCGGTCTTTCACCAACCCCAACTCCCGCCCAATCGCATACGCCGTTTCGAAATGGTCGCCCGTAATCATGCGCACGCTGACCCCCGCGTGCTTCGCCGCCGAAATTGCACCTTTGCTTTCTTTGCGCAAGCGATCCGCCACCGCCATGAACCCCGCAAACGTCAATTTCGTGTCTTCCACGACTTTCGCCAGCGACCCTGTGTTGTGCGCCGCCACCGCGTGCGCCACCGCAATCACCCTCAAGCCCTTGCTGGTCAAACGGTGCAATTCCGTCATGCACTTTTTGTGTGTCGCCTCATTCAAATGCGCGCGCTCCATGATTTTTTCGGGCGCACCCTTCACCACCAACCGATATTTTTCTCCATCATGCCACAAATTACCGCTCATCGCCAACTTTTGGTCAAACGGAAAACTGTGCGCCGGCTGCCCCACAACGCTCTTGCCAAGTTTCATTTCCGCAAACTCGTTCATCGCAGTGTCCAGCGGGTCCATCACCTTTTCGCCCGTCACTGCCGCGAACCGCAACAATTTGTTGACCAAGTTTTTGTCGTGCGCCAAACTCCACGTTTCAATCACCGCCAACTTGTTTTCGGTCAGCGTCCCCGTCTTGTCCGTCGCAATCGTCGTAATCGCGCCGACCGTTTCAATCGCGCGCATGTTGGTGACCAACGCCTTTTTCTTCGCCATCCGTCGCATGCCCAGCGCCAGCACAATCGAAATCGCAATCGGCAAATCTTCCGGCACCGCCGACACCGTCATCGCCATCACAAACTTCAAGCTGCTCGCCACATCAATCCCTCGAAGCAACTCCAAAGCAAACACAATCACCGCCAAAATCCCCACCGCAATCGCAACTTTTTTAATCAACTTGTTGATTTTTTGTTGAACCGGACTGAGGTGCGTGGACTCACTGGCAAGGTTAGCAATTTGCCCAAACTCCGTTTGGTTGCCTATCCCTACCACCACCGCTCGGGCGCTGCCGGAAATCAAAAAAGTGCCCGAAAACAACATATTTTCTTGGTCGTATGTCTCCAAATTGCCGGAAAGTTTGCGGTGATGTTTGGCAACGTGTGTGCTTTCCCCCGTCAAAATCGATTCGTCGACCTTGACACCTTTCGCCTCCAACACACGGCAATCCGCCGGCACTTTTTCGCCTTCAGCAAGCAACAAAATATCGCCCACCACCAAATCTTCGGACGAAATCAGCACCTCTTTGCCGGAGCGCAAAACCGTGATTTTTTGCACAGTGTTTTGGCGCAGCGAGCGGATGATTTTTTCGGTGGAAAATCTTTGCACATAAAAAATCGTGGCGTTAATACCGATAATGATAACTATTATCAACGCGTCCAAATGGTCTTTCTGAATCAAAGAAAGCAAGCAAGCCCCCACCAAAATCGCCATGAACAAATCCAAAAACGGCTCCAAAACCTTCCGCCACCACGGCTCAGTCTTGACATTCAAAACGTTCTTGCCGGATTTTTTCTGGCGCCGCAAAGCCTCCGCCCCCGAAAGCCCATGCACACCATCAACCTTGACATGCTTCAAGGTTTCGTCAACTGTTTGATTGTAGTAAAGCATTACCGTTTTATTGTATCATTCATCAAACGGTTCATCAACCCTGACTTGTGAAGCGCTCGTGAAGTAGCAGATTCGATTTTCCCCTACAACCTCGTCATCCGCATCCCGCCTCTTAGCTTATCACTGGTTTTTGCGCGGGGGGTTTCATGGAGTTTGAGGGTTTGAAAGTATAAAGTTTTAAGACTATGATATTACGAAAAGAAGTTGAGATGGAATGAATATTAAAACTGTCTCCAACAAGGTCTTGTTGACACAAACCCCCACTTCACAGGGATCTTCCTTCTGTGACGACAGATTGAAGCGTGGAACCGACCTGCCGCAGGCTGGGCCGGCTAGCACGGTTCTGTACCTGTGAATGTGGGTGGTTGTGCAACAAGAGCGACAAGTAAAATAAGCCCAGCAAAGGTGATTATGCAACAAAATCCCTCTTTTTCTTTTTTCGTGCCAAAATCAACGTTTTGTGACAACAACCAAAGCGTATAAAAATTGCTCTGTTTTTATTTTCAAGCCAACCACATCCACATATCTTCCCGCCTCATCCGATTCCACCAAAATAATGGATTTTTGGCGGGGTTGCACCCAATCAACAAACACCGCGTCGAACGTCTCCAAAATGGCGTCCTCCTCATGTTTCTTATCAAAAAAATCAGTTTTCACCAGCACAAACAATGCGTCAAGCGCCAAAAACAACATCAACTCCACATCTGGGGAATAAAGTTTTTTTGATATAACATTATAGTCGCCAATGTCGATAAATTGCTTACTACGTAAGTATTTTTTATATTTTTCTCTTGACTCACCAAACTCCTCAGGCTCAAAATAACCACCATAATAAAGCCATTTCCCTCTTCCCATATCCTTGCCAGTCTCCAACTCATATGCTTAATCATATAAAAACTCCCCCACATCAAAAAATAATCCTGAAGTAGAGTCTAAATTATTGTCTTTTAACATTTTTTCATATAATTCGTTAACCAATCTCGCACCTTTTAAATTTTTCGCTTTCACAAATTCTTCAGAAATCTCTATAAAAAGTTTTACGACTGGTTTATATTTATCATGCTCATTTAACATAGTCACGATTATACTATAATCTCATATACCTATAAAGAGACAATTGAGCTTTACATATAAAAACAGGGCCGCAGTAAGCTGTTTTGCTTATTTGCGGCCCCTTGTTTCGTTTACGAATCATTACGGCGGTATTCGGTGATAACAGCGGTGGTCTCAGACTCGAAAATCACACTTTCAATTCCTTTTTGCCTATTGAGTATGTAAAGCATACAGTAATAGACACCCTTATTATTGTCGTCTTCACAGGCCTTTATTGTGAATAGTTCCGGTTCTTTATCTTCTTCATCTCCACTGCGTCTGACGGTAAATGCGAGACACAAACCTTTTCTCGCTTGAATGATTGTGTCTTCAATCACACAGTCATCATCCTCCTCAAACGGAGTATAATGCAGAGTTATAAAGTTGGGAAACATCGCCACATTGTCTGGAAAACAACCGCTGATTTTGCCGTTTCTTGCCACATCACGACTATCGCCAATAAATTGAACAATATCCGCGTATTCCCTTTCGCTCAGTCCCTCATGGTGGGTCAGTTCCAATATGCAGTCGCCATAGACCGCATCCTCAATGTCCAATCGAGCTAAATCCATCCGATATTCCAATTTAATAATCATCCCTTTGCCTCCTCAAAAATATAGATTATTGCGTCACCGCCCGTCCTCTTTGTGAGCAAAGACGGAATCCGCAATAATCTGGAGACAAATCCGATTGCGTGAACTTTGTAATATGCCAGACATTAATTAGTCTACGCTGACATTATAGCACAGAAAGACATTTTTGTCAATTTTTGGTCTTGTTGCATAATTATTACCTCTGTTATTTTTTGATGTTACTTATTTTCATAGTCTACAGAAACTACTTTCTCCTCTGTTTATAAAAAACCACGCCTGGCGCCGCCAGAAACCGCCACTTTTTGCTCACAAAAAGTTATATTACTGACCAATTCGTCAAACTTTTAGACGAATATTATTTTTTCCATATTTTCTCCGAGTGGTATTTTCTGCCGTAGAGCGACGCCCAGCTTTAACCGCCACCCCAGCTCTCGACTTCACGAGCTTGTTAAACAATGCTTGAATCTTTAATCTATCATCATCCGCCGACTCAATGCATTCAAACTCCATATCCCCTCCCAAATCAGCTATTTCGCCCAACTCTGGGTATTCATCCACCAACCTATCAAAATCTGGGTCACCCATGGCGTCATCCACAATCCTACTTCCTACATCGCCAGACGAAACACCACTATCAAAAATATATTTTTCTAATTTTCTCACAACCTCATCAATACTACTCATAATTGCTACTCCAATGTGACATAAAAAAGCGACCTCATCAAGAGACGATTATATTTGATTTTACCTCTATCCTAATGTATTATAGATTCATGGATTGGCTTAATAAATACGTTAACGGATGGAAAAACAAAGACCTTGAAAAGTTAGCCGAACTTTTCGAAAAGTCAGTAGAGTATCACGAAGAACCTTTTGATGGTGATATTGGGGATTTGGAGCTTGCCACCGTAAAAAGTAGTTTGAAATCTGAGATGGCTTTTATGAATAATTTAAGTTATACCGATACAGAACTAGTAGCTATTGACGGAGTTACTCATGTCGCCAGAATCAGATATAGTTATAATTTCAACAACGACAAGAGCAAAACCGAAGCGGAAGACATCATCATTTTCAGGTTGTCCTCTAGCGGTCTTTGTAGCTTTTTCTATAGAGTGCCATTTCTTAAGCAATGGAAATAGGCAGCCTCTTGTGGCTGCCTACCAATTTACGAATAACGTGCGTCCTTTGGAGGTGTGTGTCTATCTGGGTGCCCCTTGGGAAGGCTTTCGTTCGTCCAGTGAAAGTTCTGGTCTCCCATTTCAGTCGCATCCCACGAAGCACGCTAGCCATCATCATACTTCATCGTAAGATGGTACGGTCCAGAAGAGTTTCTTGAGTAAAACGTTTTTGCCGGAAGATTGTCAATCGGAGAATGATCTGAGCGAAACCGAGCATAAAGTGTCGATTTTTCAGTTACAATCTGCTCACGTTCCCCCTTACAACTCTTACACCGCTTCGGCACATGCGCCCAGTCAACGTGATAACGGATTTCCGCCCCGCAGTCCATGCACGACGTCGTCTTCCACTTGGCATTCTCTTCATTTTTGGCGGAGTCAAACCGTGCTTTCGCCGCCTCAAACTCAGATTTTGCAGTGTTGAACCGCCCGCGCGCCGCGTCATGTGCCTCTCTCGCTCTTTGGTATTGCGATTGAACGTCCTGATGCCGCCCTTTCGCCGCGTCAAATTCCGCCTTATAATGCGCGAAGTTATCCTCCGGTCGCGATAACCACTTGGCTTCATTGATGAGATTCGATTTTTCTTGATTTAGCCGATTTCTCTCATCTTTCCAATCACGCCCAGCAGCAGCATGACTCGGGGCTGACGCCTTATCACCATGTTCATAGCAATATGACGCATTCCCAAACTCCTCCTTCATTCTGGCGTGTGCATAATCCGCCCGCTCGGACAGCCGGTCGATTTCTTGCGATAGGCTCTCGTGGTGGCGCTTATACACACCCCACGCCTCTTGCTTGCGCCGGTGTTCTGAGTTCATGCGCTCACGCGCTTGCTGAACTTCATCCCACGCTCGGTCAAGCCGGTTTTTCAGCCCAGACCTTGCGGCTCCAACCCTTTGCATCTCATCGTGAGCAGTTTGCTTTGCCACAAACTTCCGGTTCATTTCGTCGCGAAGCTCATTTAGCTTGGCTGACATAACAATCACCTCTTTCTGATATGGTAAGGTACATAAAACTTTGTATACAATACCATAGTTAACGCAAAATGTAACCTATGAAAAGTTAAAATCCGACTCCAAACGCTCTACTTCAACCCCGTGCCCCGCGACTCTCTTTCCAAGCTCTTGAACTTCTGCTGGTTTGATGTCACAAAATACGATTTAGCCATGTTGTCAACAAGCTCGGAGCAACGGCTCTCGTCATTCCGAACTTGTTCCGGAATCCAGATATTGAGTGGCTTCATCCACATAACTCGACAACATCAACCCCTCCTCAATATTTTTCAAAGCCGCCTTGACATCATCCAACACCGGAAAATCCGCCAGCGCGCCGACATCAACCCACCGCAGATCATCGCACTTATCCGGCTCCAGATTCTCCGGCTCGCCCTCCCAGTTTTTGATTTCAAAATAAAAATGAAAATACGATTCATCTGGGTATTCATGTTGCATAATGTGCGCCAACTCCGCGTCGTGGCGCTGGATTTTGATGCCCAACTCTTCCTCTGCCTCGCGCACCAAAGCCTGAGTAGCCGACTCCCCCTTGTTGACGTGCCCAGCCGGCAAAATATACATCCCGTCGCTGTGCCCCGTGTTGTATCGCCGCGAAATCAAAACCCGACTGCCCCGCCGCAGCACGGCATAGACTGTGGCTTTGAAAATGTTTTTCTCGTTGTTCAAGCGCTCTCCTTTTTGTTATGCGTCCATAACATTATAACCGACATCAGTCATATTTGCCATACCCGCGTATTTTTCTGTCGCGACGACTATCAACTCCACCACAAATGTTATAAAATAGCTAAAAAGGAAAGCGAAATTATGAAAAAGTTTGTGCTAAGTTCGGAGAATGTTGCCAAACGGCTTGCTGCTATGCAGGCCCTCAAGAAAGTTTTTGGCGATGATTTTGAGCTGGTTTGCGTTGGTGTTGATTCGGGGGTTGCCAAAACGCCGACCACGGACGACGAGGGTATTCGTGGCGCGCTCAATCGGATTGAAAATGCGAAAAAGCTGATTTCTGACGCTGATGGTTATTTGGGTTTGGAGGGAATTATCACCTCCAATGCTTTTGGCGCTTTTTTGTGCGGGTGGGCGGTGGTGAAGCTGAAAAATGGCAAAACTTGGGCTGGGTGCAGCGCAAAAGTGCAACTGCCGCCAGAGCTTGCGAAAAAATTGAAAACCAACCTTGAACTGTCGGAACTGGTTGCCGAAACTTTTCCCGAACGGGCGCAAGATTTGCCAAAAATCGGCACAAATGGCGTTTTGACTAAGGGGCTGTATACGCGGCAAGATGAGTTTGTCGACGCTTTGGTTTGCGCTTTTGGCGCGGCGGGGGGAGGTCATCCCCTCCGCAAAACTATCAAAATACCTCCGCAAAATGCGGAGATTTATGAGGGTTTTTGCGGAGATTAAATGCCCAAAGAGCGAAAAAAGCCACTTCCAAAAGCAGCTTTTTCGTGTGTCTAATAACACCGCTACTGGCGGTTGTAATATCGCCAAAAAGTGGCTTTGTCGCCTTTCAATTGGAACCCCAATGATTCCAATTTGGCCTCCACTTCTCGGATTCCTTTGGCACCGATACCTTGCAATAACGAAATTGTTTTGTAGTCCGTGTTCAACAAGTCGGTCAAGGTTCTTACACCAGCGCGAGTGAGAGGGGAGAGCACTCTTCTTGAGAGCCCCAGCGCTTCCACTCTAGGGTTGTGGCCAAGTTCGCCCACTTCAAACGCGCCTTCATCCTCGCGACTGCGAAGCATGTTTTGCAACCTCATGATCTCCACACCTTGCGCCCTAATTCTCTCGTCCTGCTCCAACGCACGCTGGGCCAGTTCACAATGCGTGAGGAAAAGCAAGTCAATTCTGGTGCGGGCGTACTCGTTTTCTCGTAATTCAGAAAGCGCCTGTTTAACACGGTCCCATATTGAACGTAGCGACCGCTCAAAACGGGAACCAATCCGCTTATAGTCAAGCGGGTAAGTGCTATCGTCACCAAAGTAGTACAACTCAATAACTTGCGCGTCGTGATATTTCAAAAGGCTTCTTACCACATTTTTCAATTCTGGCATGACGCTTTCTTCAATATCAAACTCCGGAACTTTGCCAAGCACTTGTTGGTAGAACTCTCGTGTCAGCGCGATTGTTTCCTTAGTTGTTCCCATTTTCCGTTCCTCCTTTGCAAAATCTAAAAAAGCTTAGCTAACATAGTAATTGGGTGCCTATTAGACATAATGTATAAATGCATAGGTGTCTTCACCCACTGTACCGTATCATAACATTTTTTATAAGAAAACAACACCTCATAAAATTGTAGCCATCATCGGTACCTTGCACAAAGGCCCCAGAAATGGTGTTTAAAACATCTCATCCACTTGCTCGTAAACTATCTCAGTATCTTCTGATTTTTTGTCCGCCAAATCCGCCAAAAACCGCGACGGCGCCTGTGGCGAGCGCTGTCCAAACTTGAAACGCAAGTTCGCATAAGTCAAAAACAACTTTTCCATCGCCCGCGTCATGCCGACATACGCCAGTCGCCGTTCCTCCTCAATGTCGTCATCACTAGTTCTCTCAAACATCTGCACATGCGGCAGCAGCCCCTCCTCCATCCCCACCAAAAACACCACTGGAAACTCCAAACCTTTGGCAGCGTGCAAGGTCATCATGCTGACTTTTTCATCCTCGCTCCTCGCATCCGTTGAACTCATCAGCGCCGTGCTCTCCACAAACTCCTCCAAAGAATGATATTGTGCCGCGTCCGTCACAAGAGCCCCCAAATGCTCCAACTTATCCTCCGCCTGCAAGCTCCCGTCGTTTAAATATTCCTTGTAATTGATTTTCGCGAGTAGCCGTTCAATAATTTCCGCCGGTGGCACCGCGTCCGCGACCGCCGTTTGCAAATCCAAAAGCGCCTCGCCGAGTTGTTTCAACGCCGCCTGCGCCCGAGAGGACAAATTATCCGCGTCAAGCAGCGACTGCACAATCGTCTGCTTGGTGTCGCGCCCGCCGACAAACCGCTCCACGCTCACCGTGCCCAGCCCACGCGCTGGCACATTCACAATCCGCAAAAAACTCACAATGTCGCTGGGCGCGAGCACCAACTTCAGATACGCCATGATGTCCTTGATTTCCTTGCGGTCATAAAACTTCAAACCCCCGATGATTTTGTACTTGATGCCCTCCGCCAAAAACACCCGCTCAAAAGCATAACTTTGAGCGTTGGTGCGATAGAGCACCGCAATTTCCGACAGTGGCCGCCCCAAATCTTTGATCATACGCGCCACATAATTTGCCTCATCCATCTCGTCATACAGCCCCGCAACATCCACCTTTTCTCCATCTTTTTTGTCCGTCCACAACATCTTGTCCGTGCGATTTTTGTTGGCGGAAATCACCTTGTGCGCGGCGTCCAAAATCTGCTCGGTGGAGCGATAGTTTTGCTCCAACTTGATGACTTTCGCGCCCGGAAAATCCTTTTCAAAGTTCAAAATATTCGTGAAATCCGCCCCACGCCACGAATAAATTGACTGCCAATCATCGCCCACCGCGCAAATATTGCGGTCTTTGCCCACCAACAATTTCACCAACCGATACTGAATCTTGTTGGTGTCTTGGTATTCATCAATCAAAATATGTGTCAGCCGCTCGCGCCATTTTTCGCGAACGCTTTTGCTTTTGCTCAAAATCTTCACCGTCTCCAAAAGCAAATCATCAAAATCCAGCGCGCCGGCACCCACCCGCGCCTTTTCATAAGCGCCATAAATCTGCGCAAGATTTTTCTGGTTCGGATAAAACGCACTCGCCTCATATTCCTGCGGCGTGATACCATCATTTTTGTTTTTGGAAATCACCGCGCTGACCATCTTGGGCGGCAACGCCTTGTCATTCAACCCCAAATCTTTCAACGTCTTCTTCACCAAACTTTTGCGGTCGTCCTCGTCATAAATCACAAACTTCGGATTTCGGTATTCCTCGCGCAAAAACTTCACGCAAAAACCGTGAAATGTCCCCATATATTTCATGAAGTTCCAACTGCTCGCATTTCTACCCAGCAGCGCGCCCAACCGCTCGCGCATTTCGCCCGCCGCTTTGTTCGTGAAAGTCACCGCCAAAATCTGGTCTTCGCTTACCCCGTGCGCAATCAAATTAGCAATGCGGTGTGTCAAAGTTTTGGTTTTGCCACTCCCCGCCCCCGCCAAAATCAACAGAGGGCCTTTCAGCGTCTCCACCGCCCACCTTTGCGGTTTGTTTAGTCCCTTAAAAATATCCATAATGTTATTTATTATACACTAAATAATACACCAACGCACCCGCGCCCGCGCCAAGCAACATCACAAAAACAATCAACAGCGCCCACAAAAATCCGTGATCCTTCTTCTTGGGGTTGTCCACAATCATCGTAGGTTTTGCGGCACTCATCGGCGCCGGCCGGTTCAACATTTCGCGCCGCGCATAGACGTTTTTGGTGCTTTCGGTGATGTTTGCCGACTCCGCGTTCGGCTTCACATTCAACCCCAAAGGTCGCTTGTCCACCCGCGCACCGGGCAAGAAAGGATTTTCCGCATTGCCCAAAGAATAATTATTGGCGTCGGGCGCCTCGTCAGGCTCCGCCTTTTTCGGCTCATCCACAACCGGCACGCTCTCTTCAACAAACATCTGCGCCGCCACGTCCTCAATGTCGGCAATATTATCTTCGGAAATGTCCTCATTGCTGCTGAACGCCTCCTCAGAAAAATCCACACCCTCAAATGCCCGCTCCAACTCTTTGTCAAAATCAAACTCCGGACTTTCTTCTTGAGGGGCGTCCACTTTCGCCGGCTCGGACTCCATTTCCACTTCCAGTTTCAATTCCGGTTCCGGCCCCTGCTCCGGTTCCTGCACTTCCGGCAAAACATCCGCCCGATTTCTCTCCACCACCTCTGTCACAACGCTAACATTGATATCTTCCGTGACCTCCACCGGCACCTTGCGCATTTTGCCACTGGGGTGAATCATGTCCATGTATTGTCCGTTTCGCCTCATTTCTTTTCTTGCCTTATTTCCTTAGTTTTTCTTATTATATTACTAAACGACTCCACATTCAAACTTGCGCCACCCACCAACGCCCCATCCACGCCGTCAACCTGCAAATAACTCTTGATGTTTTCCGCGTTGACACTGCCACCAAACAACACTCGAATATCTTTGCTGACTTTGGCGCCATACAGATGTTTGATGTGCGACCGAATGACTTTTATGGTGTCCAGCAAATCATCGGGGGAGCAGACCGCCGAAACCGTCCCTCCACCGCCAGTCGAAATTGCCCAAACCGGCTCATAAGCAATCAGCACATGCCGAATGTGGCTGCTGGTCACCCCCGACAGCCCGCCCACCAACTGGTCATAAATCACATCATTGGTTTCGCCATTCGCACGCTCCTCCATCGTTTCGCCAATGCACAAAATCGGCGTAACTTTCGACCGAATCGCCGCCGCCGTCTTGTGTCCCGTGTCTTCCACCGTTTCACCAAAAATATGCCGGCGCTCCGAATGCCCGACCAAGCCATATTCCGCAATGCCCCGAAGTTGCGCAATCGCCACCTCGCCGGTATAAGCTCCAAAATCCTTGTAATAAAAGTTCTGCGCCGCCAGCCGAAACTGCTTGTAATCCACCTGCAAGCTCAGCGACTGTAAAGTGAAAATCGAGGGTGCCAAAATAATCTCCAGACCTTTCGCCGGCGCAATCTTTTGCGCTAACTTGTGCAAAAAGAGGTTGGACTCCTCCATCGTAAAGTTCATTTTCCAATTGGCAACGATGTAAGTCTTTCTTTCTTCCATACTTCCCTTTTGCATCAAGTTTAGCATTAACGCATTTCAAATGCAAGGTTTTTTTGAGTTAATGTCGTGATGGTGATAATAAATTATGTATTCACATTATTATCTGTTCATATAAATATATCTATACAGATAAAAATCACCAAATAAAACATTTTTCACCACCTATGCCGACCATTTCCCCCTGAAAATCAGCCGAAAAAATCTGAAAAAATCTTCAAAAAAACTCTTGCGCGTACCTCCCAAAACGTCTATAATGCTTACTCATGGTCAAAAATCTAATTAACCATAAAGGACTTAGCCAAACCCAAATAGGCATTTCCATGGGCTTTTGGATTGTTTTACAAATCTTCCTTGCGTCGCCTCCCGCCTCTGCCCTCCCCTTGGCGGCCACTCCCGCCCCCTCCATCAGCATTAACCTCAGCATTGACAACGTCAACATCCACACCCAACCCACCGGAAGCAACCCCTCCGAAATCACCAAAGACCTCAGCGTCACCATCACCACCGACAACCCCACTGGTTATCATATCACAGCCAAAATGTCGAACGAAGAAGGCTGCCTCCGCAGACCCGCCGACATCCTCGCCCAGCGCCCTTGCGCCAACATCAATCACGCCAAAATTGACCAAATCCCCACACAGCAATCCGCCGCCCTCAGCCCCAACACTTGGGCCCTCGCCTTTCACAACGGCAACGATTGGAGCGCATGGCACCAAGTCCCCGTCAACACCGAGCCGCACGGCCTCGCCATCCGCTCCACCGCCACAGCCGTGACCAGTGAGCGCACCGACCTCCGTTTTGGTTCCCAGACCGACTTTTCTCTGCCCGCCGACGACTATCGCAACTCCATCAAAGTGACCGCACTCGGACAACACATCCCCCCGCCCACCATCACAAATATCACTCCGCAAAATGGCCCCACAACTGGCGGCACTCTTGTCACCATCTTCGGCACCAATTTTATCGTCAACGGCACCGTAGTCGTCCATGACATCACCATCGACAACGTGCCCGCCGCGTCCTGCAACGTCCTTTCCGCCACCGAAATCACTTGCACCACCCCAGCTTCCGCGAGCGGAATCGGCGCAAAAAACCTCGTCGTCCACACATGGGGCGGCGACACCGCGACGGCGGACGGATTCTCCTATTTTCCCCCGCCCACCATCACAACCGTCAGCCCCGACAGTGGCTCCACAGCAGGCGGCACTCCCGTCACCATCTCCGGCACCAACTTCATCGCGAACAACACCACCTCAGTTTCCCGCGTCACCGTCGGCGGACAAAACTGCACTTCCCTTGTGGTCATCTCCGCCACTGAAATCACCTGTACCACCCCAGCCGGCACCGCCGGATTGGCCGACGTCACTGTTTATAGCCTCGGCGGAAACGCAGTTTTGGCTGGCAGCTTCCTCTATGCACCCCCTCCCAGCGTCACCAAAGTCAGCCTGCCGGCCGTCAAACTGAGCAGCGGAGGGAAGATCACTATCACCGGCTCCAATTTCATCAACGTTTCCAGTGTCACCATCGACGGCAAAGATTGCACCTCTTATTCAGTCGCCAGCCCCACCGTCATCACCTGCGACGCCCCGCCGAACACCGTCGGTGCCAAACCCATCGTGGTCACCACCGGCATTGGAGCCAGCAACAGCAACATCACCCTCTTTTATGCCACATTTATGCAAGATTTCAACTCTGCCACCTGCGCCACCATGAGTGTCCACCCCGCCACAAACAGCGCGGCATTTTTCATTGACGCCCGCGACGACAGTGTGTATTTGGTGCGCCGTTTGGCTGACAACAAATGCTGGATGGTGGACAATTTGGCGATTAACGGCGTCCGCACTCTTGATTCCACCAACACCGACATGAACTCTGGCAACTATCAGCTTGCCGCCCAAACCAATCCCAATTCCGGCACCTATTGTTCCGCCCTCGATACTGCCTATTATCCCCAAAAATGCGGCATGCACTACACATGGACAACCGCCGTTCTGGGCAGTAACCCCTCTTCCATCACCCACATCCCCATCTCCATCTGCCCCAAAAATTGGCGCTTGCCCGTGAATGGCGAGTACGCCGCCCTCCGCACCGCCCTGAGCTGGGGCAGCAGCGGAGGAAACGTCAACAACTCCGCATGGCGCGGGCTATACGCCGGATACAACGGCACCAACCGGCAAGGCACCAGCGGGCACTACTGGACATCCTATACCACCTCCACCAACCCCTCTCGATTCAATTACAACGCGTCAGCGCTCTATCCCAACGCCGCCGTGCTCAAAACCGACGCGAACAGCGTTCGGTGTTTGGCAAGGTGACCGCTCAAGAAACCGCAGTCGCAAAAAGCCTAAAAAGCCCCCACTACCACTCGAAAACCACCACAAGTTGACCACATGCATTAGTTGCTGTTGGTTAAAGTGCCATTATTAAGTAAGCCTCTTGGTGACATTTTGTTAAATATGAAACTTATGCTAAACTATTTTCAAGTATAAGGAGTTTATAAACTATGAACCAAGAGCCAAACCCCGCCTCAGCACCACAGGCAACCAATAATCCACCTGCGCCAACCAGCCCGTTGCCGCCGCCTCAACCGATTCCACCTCTTGAGCCGCCGCACCCAACCGCCCCGCCGCCTGCCCCGCCCCAACTGCCAAGTCCGCCCGAAGTTGCTCCCAAATCACCAAAACCCCAAAAGTTTATAATCTTTTCCATTGCCGCCGTTCTCTTGGCGGGAGGTGTTGTGGCGGCCATCATTTGGCTTTTGAACAAGCCTTTCACCGTCACCGACATTGCTTCCAGTTATGCTTATCAGGACTTCATCGAAACCCAGTTTTCCACCACTTGCGACAAGGCCATCTGGACGGCTAACGGTATTGATTTTTATCAAGGCAAGGAGCCAAAATACATTCCGATTCAAGCCGAAGACAACGACATCACGGTGGCTTGCGGCGAGGAGCAAAAGGCTTATCACACTTATATATCCATGGAGGACGCCCTGATTCTCACTGATTACAAAATCGACCCCCAGTTGTTGGATTATGATGGCGACGCTTTGAGCAACCAATACGAGCAGGAAAACGGGCTGGCGACGTATACTGACGACACGGACGGCGACGGTTTGAAAGATAATGTGGAGCTGGCAATGGGGCTCGACCCCAAACAGCCAGACGACGCAAATGCCGAGCGTGAGTTCACCGTGTCCGCCGATTATGACCAGTCTTCAAATGTGAGCCTCTCAGTCAAGGGTGCGGGGAATATTGCCAACACGTTTTTGGACACCGTCAACACTCAGTTGTTTGGCAGTTCTGGCTTTGTCGCCAGCAATGTGGTTGAAATCTCCACAACCAACGACAAGGCGCCCAGTAGTCTGACTTTGGCTTTCAAAGGTAATTACACCAACGCACATGCCGTTTATGCCATCAACCCCACCACTTATGAGCTGACCGAACTTTCCAGCGAAAAAATCTCCGCCGCTCCCAGCGACGCCACATTTGCCGCCACGTCGTCAAGCGTGACCCTAACCGCCAGAGCCGGCGGCTATGACGCATATTATTTTGTCGGCAAAAAAGCTGAAAAGCCCTCCACCGACCCCACGCACCAGATTGGCATTGTGCTTGACAATTCTGGCTCAATGTATAGCTGTGAGGATTTTTTGCGCATTGCCAAAAGCACCAGCAAAGATTGCGCAAATAACGACGTCAACAACGACCCCAGTTTCAAACGTGTCGACCTGATGACCAACCTGATTGACCAATTGAGTATCGAAAATGTCGAGTATTCGGTTAGCGCTTTCACGAACAGTTATTGCTTGTTGCAAGATTGGACTAGCGACAAATCCGTTGCCAAAACCGCTGTGGAGTCCATCAAAAACAGCTGCCAAAACTTCAACGGCACCAACGTGCAAGATTCTGCGGACAAAATGGCGGGCAGTGTCGACGAAAAACTGTGGGGCACCAAACACGTGATTGTGCTGACCGATGGCAAAGAAACCAGCGGGCTGTTCTCGTACGTTGTCGGCCTCAGCAACTCCGAATTGGAAAAATACCAAAAACAAGGCATCAAAATCACCACCATCTGCCTTGGCGAGTGCGACACCGAAATGTTGCAACGCCTCGCCACCAAAACCGGCGGCAAATATTTGCTCGCCTCCAGCGCCGACAGCCTCTCCAGTTTGCTTGCGCTGATCAAAAGCGACATTGACAATTCTTTCGTCACAGAGGACGTGAGCGGCGACGGCACGCCAGATTTATTGATTGCGGATTCGGGTTTCCGTGCGGAGGTGGATGGTTTTCATTTCAGCAACTACGCAACAAAACAACAGCCCGGTGGCTCTTGTCTAGGCATTTCAATAATGACCCGTGATATATATTTGGGCACTTTCCGTTATGAATATACTGAAGCTGACTTTGAGGGGGGTGGTTGGTCTAATATTACCGTTACCGATAACAATAAGCAACGCCTAACTAAGGGCAGTGTATATTCCAGCACAGATATCAAGGAGGCTTATAAGATAGGCGCTACCTTGAAATATCCAGATGACTATCGTGTATTGTCAGATGGCATTCCGTCGCTAAATCCAAAATACAAGTCCGGTCTTATTGATGCTGGCTTTCAGCCTTACATAAAAGAGGCAGAAACAGAGTTTGACGGCGTGAGATATGATAAATATGAAATTGCAGGTTCATTAGACCTTATGGAGGCTAACGTATCTCCAGATTATGTTGATGACTATCAGCTTCTTCAACTAGCTACTATGCAATATAATCTCAAAACGGTGACTGTCGCTGCTGATGACTATGTGGAGTTTTTCCAGCATTTAATTAATACGCTTACAGAGGCGAACACTGTTATTAGTAGCTCAGATTTACAATCCAGCACAACCAAGTTAACTACCGGCACTCCACTTATTGTATTTATGTCTTCCCCTACTGGTGGTCATGCTATCATAGGGGAAACTATCTATGCTGATTTAGAAAAAGATGTTTATCATATGACGCTCTATGATAATAATTTTCCAGGCGAAGAACAACATGCCACTTTTACACGTAATGTGTTTATATCTACTGGAGTGGGTAGCACACTTAGCTCCACTTATAATTTCCACTATGCCCACGATAAAAGCTATACGTTCAATTTTGCGCTATTACAATAAGTTAACTAAAGTTAGCGATTACCTCGCCCAAACCGTTTCTCAAACCACACCCACAAAATCCCGCTCGCCGCCATCGCGCCCATTGCCGCCAAAATCATCTGCACGGCGTCCGATTTGGCTTTGCCATCGCCAAACCTCTCTTTGCCGGTGTCCGGAACTTCCAACAACACTTCTTCTTCCTCATCATCCTCTGCCAGCTCTTTACTCAAATAAGTGTACCCATTCTGTTTGCTCGCCACATTGACGGGCGCCCCGTCCCTGTCAAACAAAGTCAACCCCACCATCACCGGCACATCGCCAACCTCCGCACCACTGTACGCCGGCACCACACACTCCAATTTGGTGTTATTGATAATCCTCAAATCCGTGCACTCCTGCCCGTCGATAGTCGCCGACATTGTTGTATCCGCCGGACTGAACGTCAACTCGCCATAGCCCTCATTGTAATAAAACGCGTTATTTATGTAATCATAAAAGCCATCCGCCTCCGCCTCCGCGCCATCTATCACCATGCCAGTGGTCACCGGACGCAACTTCATCACCTGCGTCGCATTGTCATAGACATCCAGGCAAGACACCGAGCCAATCAAAGCGTCCGTTTGGATATTGCCGTTGTCGGAAAAAGTTCCCAGATAGGCGTTCACTGGCGTGACGAAATAATCCACCGGCAAAGTCCGGTCAACAATCACATTGTCATAAAGCAACGACCGCCCAAACTTTCCAATGGTGTGCCAATCCAGATCACGCCCGC
Organism: Candidatus Nomurabacteria bacterium; assembly: GCA_031275815.1. Classification (GTDB taxonomy): domain Bacteria; phylum Patescibacteriota; class Saccharimonadia; order Saccharimonadales; family Saccharimonadaceae; genus JAISOF01. Next base: position 9,383 of record JAISOF010000039.1, on the reverse strand, counting down.
CAAAATCGATATACCCCGAATGTCCGATGTTCACCGCGCTGTCGTAATACAGCCGGATTTTGCCCATAGTGTCCTCCGGCCTCAGCAAGGTGTACGCGTTGAAAGCGTTGCCATCCCACTCCAACAACCCACCGCTGGTTCTGGCACCAAAAATCGTCAAATCGTCCTCATTGTCGAATTGCAAACAGATTTGCACGTTGTGGTTGTCGGTCAGTTGCAACCCCAAATCCGTCCACGAACTGCCGTCGAAATGCACAGAGGCGCCTTTCATGAACCCGTCGCCATAAATGCTGACCTCATTGCCGCCATCCTTGCTGCCCTTGTCGACCTCCACTCTGTCAATCTTCAGCGCCCAACTGTCTTCGGCTGGTGAAACATAAGTGAAGCCATTTTCCAGCCGCTCAATCTGCCCATTGACCTCAACCACCACGTCCACCATTGCCACTGCCAATTCTCCATCATAGGCTGGCGTGATGCACGTCAAAGTGTTGTGCGCAACCGCCTTTAGGTCTGTACATCTTTTTCCGTCTATTGTAACCTCTCTGGTCGGTATCATCTTTTCGGTAAATATATAGTTCGGAGTAACCATCAAGATATTGTACAAAAACTCTTGGCTCACCTTGTCATACAAAGTGTCGCTCACCACCCTTTTCCCGTCAATTTCTTGCCCGCGATAGACCGGAATCAAGTCCCTCAACAACGCTCCATTTTCCCAAACTTTGAAACTATATATCCGCCCATCAAAATACCCGCTGGCTCCAGTGGCGCTGGCAATCAAAGCGTTGCTGGGCGTGGTGAACGCGCCGGTCGGCAGATTACTCACCACTTCATTGCCGTTGATATACAACTTATTGCCAGTTTTGGCAAACTTGATAATCTGGTTTTGAACAGTCGGCGTTTTGATAAACTGTGAGCCGTTCGGGCCGTAATCAAAGCGAATAGTCCCGTCACCCAGCGCCCACATCAGATTATAGCTGACCTTGTTTAAACCCTCGCGTGCGCCAAAAACAATTTGGTTGTCCGGCGCATCAGACCAAAATACCACCTCCACATCATGTTTCTCGGTGAGCGGAAAACCGAGGTCAAACGCTGCGTTGCGATCCAGACTGAGATATGGGTCGTCCGCCGACGGGTCGGTTAGCCCCTGTCCTTTAATCGTAATCACCGTCCCGCCATAATTGGTCGCCTGATTTTCGGTGATACTTTCCACCACCAACGTCTCCCCGTCATCATTCGGGTCGGCAGTCATCTTGTAAGTGAACCCGTCGGTCAGCGTCAATTGCTCACCGTTGATATCCAAATTGATGTCAACCGTTGTGTCGGCTGTCAGCGTGCCTTGATATGCCGGAACTTCGCAAGACAAAGTGTTTTGTCCCACAATTTTCAAGTTAGCGCAGGCTTCCCCGCCAATCGTAATTACGCGAGTTGATGCGGGTTGTCCGCCCGCCACATAAACTGGGCTACCGTCCGCCGTATTATTCAAAAACGACCGGCTGATGATGTCATAAAATCCGTCTTTTGGAGCAACTTTGCCGTCAATGTTTTGCTGGGATTTCACCGGCACCAACCAACGCTGAAAGTTATTTTCCCAAACCAACATGCCATAAACCCGACCATCAAAAAATCCATTGATGCCGTTGGCACTGCCCAACAAAGCGTTGGTCGGCGTGGTGAAAGGGGCTGAGGGCAAATTGCTTTTTGAAGTGTAAGTTGAAGTATAGGTCGGGTCACTGACCGCCGCCGTTGTGCCGTTCTTGACAAACACCAAATCAGTGTTCGTGATGGTGCCGCCCATATAATATAAGTTAGTGTTCGGGCTGCCTGTCGGGTTGCCATAGTCAAAGCGGATACGCTGTTCAACATCAACTTGCCATATCAAATCATAACTGGTGGCGTACAGCCCCTCTCTGGCACCAAATAAAACCTGATTTTCGGTTGAGGGGTCGGCTCGAAAAACCACCTCCACCGCGCTATTTTGGTTCAAAGGCAAGCCCAAATCAAACGCCGCGTCGCGGTTCATGTCAATATATGGCGCTTCGCTGATGTCTGTCAAGTGAGAGCCATAGATAAAAACCTCTGTTCCGCCAATGGCTGTGCTGGAATTTCGTTCCACGTCGTACACGCAATATGCTTGTGCGCCACTGGAACAACCTGAAGTAGCCGCGTCCGCGCTATGAAATAAAAACTGCCGGATGCCCGCGACCAAGAACGTTACCGCCACCATCATCGTGGCGACGACCGCTATTCTGACACCCATCAAAGTTTTGCGTTTTTTGCCAAAATCGCTGGACTGCTTTTTTTGAACCCCCTTAGTCTGAGTTCGGGAAAAACCTTCCATCAAAGCCCCCCCCCCCCCCCAGAGGAAAAACTCGTTGTATTTTTTTGATTTTTCTTGAACCACAGCATTCTTTTTTCCCTCCTTGTTGATTAGTACTTATTTCAAGCGACAAAAACGCATATTTTAATACCCCACCGCGCTCCACTGACTCTCACACCGAATAGTAACATAAGCACTTCGTGGATGTCAAGGATTTTTGCAACTAGCCCTCTGGAAAAAAGCCACCAGCCTTTTTTGAAAAACTTTTTTTGAAAAAAGACTTGACATTCGGGGGGGGGGGGGGTAAGATTACCTTGTAGAGATTTACTAACCAAATAAAAACTCAAAATCATATGCGAGAGAGAATAGGATTCACTTTGCGTAGCATATCAAAACACAATCATTGGCGGGTTTATGGGCGGTTGTCGTCCATGGCGCGCATAAGCATCATAACCGTTGGGTTAGGCATTATGTCCTTTGCACTGGGCTCAATCTTGAAGCCGTCGCAGGCAATTCTTGACAGAGAGATTGCGACCAGCGATGAAGTGTCCGCATATTTGACGGGTAATCCGGGAGCAAGCTTGAACGACATTGTGAACAACTTCACCGCAGAATACGTGATTGAGCTGCCGGCTGGAAATTATATGTTGAGTGACAATTTGGTGGTTTATCGCCGGTTGATAGTGAAGGCGGCTGAGGGAGTGAAAGCGGATGAGGTTGTCGTTGATGGGGCGTCGTATTGGAATGATCAGACTTTCGTGCCGGGATATTATATTGACCTCGCTTTTGCCAGCACCATGATTGAGGGCGTGACTTTGACCAATCTGGGCGCCAGCACGCCAGACAACAATATTTATCCGGAGTTTTCGCAGGGTTATGCCATTGCTGTGCGGGGCGGGACTTTGAATCGGTGCGTAATCGTTAATAATTACACCTTATCTGGGGCTGCTCTAATTGGTCTATTCAATGGCACTTTGAGCGGCAATCTGATTGCGCATAACAATGGCTCTATCTTAGCTTCTGGGACTTCTCATTGGATTGGGAATACTATGGTTAATAATATAGGCAGGCAGGTTAATTATTCTGGTAGCACCATTGACAGTTTTATAGCTGTAGCTGGCGACCCTATATTAGAGAATAATGTGCTGTTCAATAATCAACAATACCCTAACAGCTTTACCGATAAAAACGGTGATGAGTATTATGATACTGCAGGAGTGTTATTCACATCAACAAATTGGGCACTCGGAGTGCCAGGAGCAACTGTAAAATACATTGACAACTGGATTCATCGAGATACAGAAAACAACTTTTTCGGCAAAATCTATTATGATGAAGATTACGCAACGCAATTCGACGCTTACGCTGGTTATTTCAACAATTTTCCTGCCGTCCAAGGTGCATGGGGGAAAGAAGAAAACAAACCCGACTTCGACTACTCCCCCGTCGCCGGCTCGCCGCTGATTGACGCGGGCACCGACGTGTTTTATCCCAGCATCCCGAAAGATTTAAACGGCAACTCGCATTTCTTGGGCGTGGCGCCGGATCTGGGGGCCTATGAGGCGGCTGGCGACACGCCCGTTTTCACGCAATACTCCACCAACAGAGTTTATGTGACCGAACACGGCGCAGGAACCAAAGACGGCACTAGTTGGACGAATGCCATGGACGGCAATGGGCAAGGCGGACCACAGGACGCTTTGATTGCGGCAGTGCGGGGAAACGCCAATGAAGTGTGGTTTGCGGAGGGTGAATATTTGGTGAAAGGGCGGGAGTTCCAATATACAACATCCCTGCACGGCAAAGCTGGAGACCTCCTCATCGACTATTTCACGAGTGGCGTGTGGGGTGGCATAATTATTGCTCCATCCAAACATGATGTTGAGAGGACGACCTCAATTTATGGCGGTTTTGCGGGTCACGAAACGTCAACCAGCGAGCGCCCAACGTTTACTTATGTGAACGAACAAGGCGCTGACACCGGCGTGCGGCTGATTGGCGCGTCGCAAGAACGGACTTCGCATTTTATTGGCGAGCGCGGATTGACACTCAGCGAACCGGTGCTTTTCCCAACCTTTAATACAGATTTGAACTTCGTGCCGATACAGCCCGACCAATACAATCTGGTCAATCCAGACGCACCAACCTTGAGATATCCAACTCTGCCGTCACAAGGCGTGAGGGTCTTCGGTCAAGTTGAGCTCGGCACAGCTCTCGGCAGCGGTGGCGATCAGTTCCGCCCCACAATTGACGGTGTGGAAGTGAGCAACGGTTTTGACGCGATTTTTGACCCGATGACGTTTGGAGGTGCAACCACTTTTAGTTTTCAAAACTATGGTGGCGCGGGCATTTTCACATCTGCTTACGTACGCAACGCTTACGTGCACGATAACTATGACGCGGTGGCGGCCTTTGAGGCGTCTTTCATCGGTTGCGGTGGTGGAATCTTCAACATGGGCGGCACCGTATCCAATTCAGTGGTCACCAACAATGTTTCCGAAACGGCTGGCGGCGGGATTATGGCGAATAACGGCACCGATGTTTATGACAGTTATGTGGCAGGAAATTGGTCATATTACGAAGGCGGCGGCATTCACACCGGCTCAGTCGAAACCGGAGCCAAAACGATAATTGCCAACACTGTAGTTACAGACAACCACACGCGCGCCATCCCCACGGGCATGTTTGCCAACCCCACCGGCAATGGTGGCGGGATTTGGATGAGTGGTAGCGCAAAGTTGTATGATTCAACCGTGTTTGGCAACTCCACCACACAGGCTATGATGAACGCATACAAATTGACCATCCCATCGCAAAGCCCCTTGTACGCACACAAAAATGACCTTGAGGGTGATTGGGTCTTGGATGAGAGTTATTTCTATCCCAATTATACCAGCGGGTTGGCTCAGTCTCGTTACATCAGGCAGAACGCCACTTCACCGTATTATTATTACGTGTTTGCGCAAAATGGTGCTACGGTTTTCTATCACACTTTCTCAGATTTAGCGACCTTTGACCCCAGCGTTAACGGCCCCGAATCGCTTTTGGAAGGATTCTATGTTTACGGTGTGGCTACGAATGCTCCGACCTCCACCACTGACGGCTGGACGGTCAATATCAAAGAAGTCCCCAATGCCAATATTAGTTTGGGCGGTAATATCTTCGTGAACAACAATACTGGTGGCGAAATAAAAAGCGTAGTCAGCCTGAATGGTCGGCTGAGGACGCCGGATGGTAACGGTGGTTTTGGCGACACAGCGGGCACGGATATTTATCTTGCGAATCCGGAAGCTTTGGCCAATGTAACTTATTCCGCAGCCATGAATGTTGAAACTCCGGACGGCAAAGCTGCGCTGAGAGACACCAATGTCACTTCTGGGCTGGATGACTTTTCGTTGGTTTTTGTCAATCACGTCGCCAATAACTTCAGGATATCCAAAACTTCTCCGTTGTTCGGAATGGGCGAAAAGATTGCGGACATAGATTCGGATATCACGGGCTTGTGGCGCAGGTCGGCGGATATTGGCGCTTATACTTATTATACGGAAGATGGAGACAGCAGTGCGGAGGATGGGCTGGGCGTGCCAAACACCGGCGACAATTCCACAGCAGTTGTTTCCGGCCATAAAGATTCTGCCAACCACATCGTCAGTTTTGCGCTTATTGTTTCAGCCTTGGCGACAGTAACCATTATCTTCGTCTTCGTTCGCAAGCGAAACCCTCTCAAGCTTGGGCGCTAGGAAAAAATCGCGCTCAAAAGACCTCATTTCACAATCTGTTAGCAAACGGGGGCGGGGTATCTGTTTTTTGGGTGGGTTAGCACTTGGGATTATCACTTAATCAACTTGTCAGCGGACAAAATACTTTCGGCAACAAATAGGGCGAGTAGGGAATAATTACCGTCCATATGGGCGGTTTCAAGGTATCGGTAGTAAGCCCGCTTACGCTCCTTGATAATAAGCGGTGGCACTAGCCCGCTTTGCAAAGCCTGCAAGAACATAATTAACCGCCCCGTGCGTCCATTACCGTCGCTAAATGGATGTATACCCTCAAACCGTGAATGCACCTTGGCCATATTTTCTATAATGTCATTTTCCTTAGCGTTAAGGTCTATGATAAGTTCATCTATATAGTCGGGGATTCTTGCATAATTTGCCAAAGGTACCGCACTGCCCACAATCCTCACGCCGTGATTGCGAAACATCCCTGCGTTGCTAATCAGGGTATTCATCATGCGTAAATGGGTGTTCAGTATCAAATCCTTTGTCCACTTGAAATCTTTGCCTTGTGCGTTCAGCTCATCAAGCAAGTAATAAAGTGCAGTGCGGTGGTTTCTTGCCTCTGTTTGTTCTTTGGCGGTCTTGTTAGCCAAAACCTTATTGTCGTCATCCAACACTTCCTTAACATCCGACAAGGTCATAGTACTACCCTCTATGGTGTTGGTGTGATATGTAAGGTATAGCGTGACCTTGTCCAGTAACTCTTCATTGGTGACAATCTCCCTAACCGTAATATGTTTACTCAGGGCTCGCTTTTTAGTATCGGCAAGTAATATAGGGTCAATCTCTGTCCTACCGACAATAGTCAAATACATATCATCTATGGCTTTTACAGCCCCAGTTCTTGGGGTTGACTTACTGTTAAGCCACGCATTAAGCGTTGAAAAACTAACCTTTAAGTTGTACGCCAATTGCTCCTGCGTCCACTGTGAATCAGCTAGCACCTCTCGTAATTTAGCAACAATCTCATTATCCATAATACTATGTAGTTTATCATAACACTATAGCGTTTGTCAATACACTATAGTGTTTTAACTTCTAGGTTTTAGGCAAAAAGCCCAATCAACAAACAGCCATAAGCGGTATAAATAGCTTTATTAGGCAAGCGTGCTAACCCCCCCATAGTCCAGAAATCCACCTGTCCAAAATGCTTTTATTTATTTGCAAACCATCCACCTTTAAGTAAACGGGGACGACTCTCGCCATCTATAGAGGGGCAGTTCGCACGAGCGAAAAAGCAATATATTAACAGATAAAAAATGTTTTATATAAGATGTATTAGAGAACTGTCCCTGAACAAAGTAGGAGAACCGTCCATATTTTACTATTTCACTTTAGGAAGTGTGTCAAAAACTGGATGCCACAATCCTGAAACTACTGTAAAAAATGTAAGTTCCATTAGTAGCGGCAGAAGCCCAAACCCCAGAACCATCGCCGTGTGACGCGAATCCACCACGAATAAACCATCGATATCCTTGTCCATCATTAAATACAAAAGACGCACCATCTGAGCCCCAAGATTGGTTGTACGCCGATATTGTTTTTGCAGACCTGACTTCATGAAGCGCATGCCCACCACAATATTGCCAAGTGCAGAAACTATTGTTAGCTAATTCATCAACACCATTAAATACTGAACTGGGGTAAAAGTTAACCAGATTTGTATTGGGGTTTTGACTTGAAAAATCAGGATTAGACATATCACTTATACTGCCATTGTATCCCAAAACACTCTCCCACTCGCCGCCATTCATGTCATAAACTCCGTAAACATTGTGGGTCGTAGAAGCCAGCACTCCAATACTAGTATCGTAACTGTGCGAAACCCCATTGTACATACAAGCTACTGCTCCGGTAGTATTAGTATCAGTAATACTGTAAGAATTATCATCGGTGACAGCAGTGGTTCTAGGCCCACAACCAGTTATGCCACGCCCAACTACGCTGCCATTGCCATCTTGGAGATTGCTTTTCACAGCGCTATTAATCAGGACTTTTGCGTCATTCGTGCCATAAGCGCTTGCAGAAAGGTACGCCACCGCCCCCCATTCCACATTTTTTTGTTGATGAGTATTGAATCTCTGGAAATTTTGGTTGTTTTGAGTGATAGTCGTGTTGTTGCTACCAGTTGGTTTAGTTTTGCCTGCACTGCCAGCGATATCGTACCGAGTACCTATTGCGTCAAAACCGGCCTGAGATTTAAGATTTGGCTTGACAGTTGGGGCTGTAGTACTGCCAGTGGTCTCAAACTTACCCACCCAAAGACCAGCCAACTCCGTGCTACCAATCGTAAAAGCTGGGTGTGTCGCCCAGTGTCCACTGGCAGTTGGCGTACATTTAGTGGTTGAACCAGCCGTTGGCTTAACCGACGGACTACAATAACTAGTACCCCGTTTTTGAAAGACAATATCGAATGTGCCCTGATAATAACCAGAATCAGAACAAGTCCCACTGGTAGTTGAACCCCCCGCGCAAACTGCTGGGTCCGTAGCGCTCAAACGATTAACCTGGTAGGCAAATCTTGGGATATAAACCCAATAACCAAGAATATCGTCCTCACTAACTTCTGTGCCTACTGGAGCATGCAAGATATACCAATCACGTGGTGTATAGGTGCCAGTACCATCAGTATGTCTTGTACCGTCAGCATCATAGGTATTGAAAGTCTGACCATTGGCACTAGGATTTTTGTGGCTTACTAAAGTCACGGCATTACACCACCGTTGAGCCACATAATCACACCAATAAGCGGGAAATGCCCCACCTGTTTCCCGATGAACTATTGGCAACATGTTAACGTCAAACTCTATCTCAAAGTAATAATAATCTTGTGCTGAGTCGTAATAGTTATTAACATCATCATAAGACTTTACCCAACCACTCATAATTGTGGGGTCTACTGCAACCTGATATTCAAAGTTATCATTTGTACCATTATTCACACTAGCGCTACCATCTATACTCGTAACGGTAACATCGACTACTCCAGCTACATGTGAGCTTGTAGCACATTTAATCTCTGTATCACTCCAAGAAATAATAATGCAGTTAGCGGGAGTTCCACTAATATCCAGGATGACGCTCCCAGTTGGGCTGCTAGTTAAGTCAACAATCTTCACATAACCACCCCCAGTACGACTATCAGTCACAGTGAATGCATCAGATAAATAGTATTTACTGTTTGGTATATTCCCACTATAACCAGTTTTATCGGAAGTTGAAGTGAATAGGTAGCCAGAGCCACCGCCACCAGCATTAGAGTAGCCAGCGCTTGCACCAGCCCCACC
>JAISOF010000015.1 GCA_031275815.1 Candidatus Nomurabacteria bacterium | reverse complement strand
CACTTCACAGGGCTCTTCAATCTGTGACGACAGATTGAAGCGAGGAACCGACTGCCACCAATAACGATTGGATGGCAACGGTTTTTAGTACCTGTGAATGTGGGTGGTTGTGCAACAAGGCCGACGCTAAATTACTCTCAAGGAGTCTTCAACCGCTCTTCCTTGTGCGAAGCCCAGTGGACAATATCGGAAAAACGGTCGATATTGGAAATCAGGCGGTTTTGTTCCGAAAATGAGCGTACTCCGGTTTGTGTGATGTACGTCAAACTGGATTGGAACAGCCCAATTGACGGCACATCCCTCGCCCACTCCCTCAAAAACGCCTCATATTTGGTTTGGCGCATTTTTTTGTCAACGGTGGCAGTGGCGGAAGTCAGAATGTCATCAACCGTGACATTGACATAATTCGACAGATTGAGCCCGTTGGCGCCAGTTTGCGACGAGTGATAATACGGCAACATGTCGGGGTCTGGCCCAAGATCAATCTCATAAACTATCAAATCATAAGCTCTTTCACCCAAAATATCCATCAACGACCCCTGCCCACTGTTGTCCACGTCATAAACCGCCTCCTCGACCCGAATGCCAAAACTCTCCAACTGTTCCACGACATTGTCGGCGGCAAGCTCCAAATCACTGCCACTGGCAGTGGCAACTTTCAGCTCCAAATTACCACCCTCCGCGTCTTTCCACTCGTCACCTTCCAATTTGTACCCCAAACCCGTCAAGGTTTCCGCCGCCAACTCAAGGTTGAACTGATTGACCTCTGGCAAATTGAGCTCCATCTGGCTGGACAAAATCGGATAATCAAGCGGCGAGGCGGCACCGACTGCGTCCATCACCTCTTGACGATTAATAATACTGCCGATGGCACTGCGCATTTTTTGGTCGGGAACCAGCACCGTGTTGAAAAAGATGAAATATCCGCCGTTGGTCTTGGTATTTTTGACAATAAAGTTCGGATTTGTCAATTCCTCGCTTTCTTTCAGTGATAATTCGGCGGTGGCGTTCACAGTGTTGGACTTCACAGCGTCGATAATCTCATCTTTGTCATCGAACGCATATACCGTGAAAAACTCCAACATGGGTTTGCCAAACTGATAACTATTGTTGCGCTTCAACCGCACCATCGTGTTGTCGTCGGCGGTGTTTTGGATGGACTGAAAAGCGAACGGTCCCGACCCCACCGGCGACAAATTGAACTCCGTCAACTCAAACAAGCTCTCTTTCGGCACATCCCGCAAAGCATGTTCGGGCAAAATATCAAAATCCAACATGCCCTGAAACGCTGAAAAGCTCGCTGAAAGGTTGAACTCCACCTCAAAATCGCTGTTTTTTTGGATGGAAACGTTTTTCCACGCTTGGCTGAGGTTGGAGCGGGTGCGGGGGTCTTTGATGGTGTTGATGGTGAACACCACGTCGTCCGCCGTCAACAATTCCCCGTCGTGAAAATACACATTGTCGCGCAACTCCACCGTGTATTTTTTGCTGTCTTCGCTGATGGCCACATTTTTGGCGGCGTAATATTGCGGTTTGCCGTCCGTGTCATAACGCAAAAGCTGCGAAAACACCAACCTTGCCACAGTTTTTTCCGAGTTGGTTGAGACAAACAGCGGATTCAGGGTCTTCACACTGCCCAGCGTCGCCTCAATAAAAGTCCCACCGTCCACAAACGCCGCCGTGTGATAAGCCTTTTGCATCCAAATGTTTTGAATACCCGCCAACCCCAACAAAATCGCCATCATCAAAAACCAACTGACCACCCGAAGCCGCACCACGTGCAGGTTTTCAAAACGCAAAATAAAGTTTTCCGTCAAATGTTTGGTGGTGTGGCGATTCAACTTCTTGGTCTTCTTTTGTATACTGCTGAGAACCGCCCCACTCTTTTTGAAAATATTTTTCAAAATAGTCCTTTTTTTATACGATTAATAGCTCCGCCAAGATTGAAAAAACAAAGATTACCGCCATTACCACTGAAACATTGAACATGCTCTTGTCCAGCCCGCGCCTTGTGGTGTACAGCTCGCCGGAGCCACCAAAACCCGCGCCCAGCGAGGCGCCTCGTTGTTGTAGCAACACTAACAGTATCAACACTATCGCCGAAATCATCATGGTTGTTCGCAAAAAATCACTCATTGCTAATATTATAAGGCTTTGTGGTAATATTTGCAAGATAATTCACAAAACTCATCAAAATCCCCGACAAAACGGCGCCGAGAAAGCCAATCTGCGCCCACGGCACCAGCCACACCGTCAGCCCCACCATGCCGGCATTCACCACCAGTGTGAACAGACCCAAAGTCAACAGAATAAACGGCAACGACAGCAGAGTCACAAACGGCTTGACCACAAGATTGACAAGGGAAAAAACCAAGCCTATCAGCAAAATCTCCATGATATAACTCGTGGTGAGTTCCCCAAACAACGTCAAACACACCCACATGCCAAAGGAGTTAACAATCCACCGAATAATGAAATTCGCAATCATCATATACGTCATTGTAACATACTTTTGCGTTTTAAAAGCGTGTGATAATTAACGGCAAACCGGTGCGCCTCTTCGTCAATGCGCGTGATAAGCTTGACAAAATGCTTGTGATTTGATATAATAAGAGATGTATAACCTCCATTTTTTGGCAGGATTATTTGGGTGTTGGCATTTTTACTGTGGTTCCCGCTCTTATTCCGCCCCAGATAGGGGATTTTTTCGGCGTTCAGCAAATCCTCCACTGCCCTCAACTGCCCTTGTCCGCCGTCAATCACTACCAAATCCGGTCGCCCCCAATCTTTCACATGTTTCAGCCGGCGCATTATCACCTCGCGCAAATTGGCATAATCGTCGTTTTTTTGGTTCTTAATTTTGAACTTGCGATAATCTTTGCGACTGGCAATGCCGTTTTTGAACACCACCATGCTCGCCACCACATTCGCCCCGCTTTGGTGCGAAATGTCATAACCTTCAATGCGGCGCGGCGGGTTTGGCAGGTTCAATAAATCTTGCAATTCCTTCAGGGCCTCGTCTGATGAAATGTCCAGAAACTCATCATTGCCAAACACAATTTGCGTCTGCAGCGCGTTGATATAAAACAGCTTGTTGCGCACCGTCGCCGCTTTTTCAAACTCCTGACTTTTGACATAATCTTGCATTTCCTTGATCATTTTTTTGACCACTGCGGCTTTTTTCCCGTTGATAAAATTAATTAAGTTCCTTAACGATTTTTTGTATTCTTGCGGTGTGGCTTTGCCGATTTCGATGGCAGGCGTCAGCCCAATGTCGGTGTTCAAAGTTTTCTTGCCGTTGTATGGCTTGTCATAAAACGGGAAGATTTTGCGCAAAATATTCAGGGCGTTTTTGATGGCGGACGCGCCATAGTACGGCCCGAAATATTCCGCCTTGTCGTCCAAAGGAGTGTGCGTCAAACTGACAAACGGCACCACGCTTTTCATGTCAATCCGCACAAACGACGCGGATTTGTCGTCCATCATCAGGATATTGAACTTGGGCCGATAGCGCTTAATCATTTCCGATTCCAAAAACAAGGCGTCCAGTTCAGTTTCAGTGGTACGCCAATCCGTGTCGTGGATTTCCGAAATCAGGGCTTCAGTTTTGGCGTCGTGATGAACTTTTTGAAAATAATTTCGCACGCGGTGTTTGAGGTTGGCGGCTTTGCCCACATAAATCACTTCGCCACTCGCATTTTTGTGAAAATAGACACCGGACTTTGCGGGCAAAGTTTTAAGCTTGTCTTTCAGGTTCTGATTCATTGATATATCCTCCTGTTTGGCGGTTCCAGAGTTTGGCATAGGCACCTTTTTGTCGCAACAGTTCATAGTGCGAGCCCTCTTCCACAATTTTACCGTCTTCCAAAACAATAATCCGATCCAAAGTGGCGACAGTAGACAGGCGGTGAGCGATGACCAGCGCCGTGCGCCCTTTCATTAATTTTTTCAAAGCGTCTTGAATCAAGTTTTCGCTTTCGGAATCCAAAGCCGAAGTAGCCTCGTCCAGCACCAAAATCGGCGCGTTCTTCAAGATGGCGCGTGCAATGTTGATGCGTTGCCGCTGCCCGCCGGACAGTTTCACGCCACGCTCTCCAGTCAGGGTGTCAAGGCCGTCCGGCAAGTTTGCGATGAACTCCCACGCGTTGGCTTTTTGGGCGGCGGCTATCACCTCTTCATCTGTCGCATGCTGTTTGCCATAAGCAATGTTTTCGCGCAAACTGCGGTGGAAAAGCGTGGACTCTTGCGGAACATAAGCCACGTTTTCGCGCAAAGAGCTCTGTGTGACGTTGGAAATATTTTGCCCGTCAATCAAAATTGCGCCACTGTCCACATCAGCAAAACGCAACAACAATTTGGTCAACGTGGTTTTGCCAGAACCCGAAACGCCGACGAGCCCAATTCTTTCGCCCGGTTGGATTTTCAAAGAAAAGTTTTGGAAAATGGCGGTTTTGGCGTTTTCGTGGATGAAAGAAATGTCGGCAAACTCCACTTCACCTTTGTTCACCACAAGTTTGGCAGCTCGGGGATTGTTTTTCACAATTATTTCTTCGTCCAAGATTTTTGTCATGTCATAAGCGTCGCCAAAGACGCGGTTGATTTGGCGCAAAATGTGGTTGAAGCTCCACAACAATCCAAGGATGGTTGAGGTGTAGGTATAGAGCAAGACCACTGTGCCGATGGACATGTCAAACCACTGTCCGCCACCCACCACAAAAACAATCAGCAAGGCCGAAATCAAAGTTGAAACCACGCCAAACCCCACGTCGCGAAAAGTCACGCCGCGCAAAATGGCGCGGTTGGCGTTCGCGGTTTTTTGCAAAAAATATTTGAACCGCGTTTTTTCGTGCGCCTCGTTGGCATAACTTTTGATGGCCATGATGTTCGACACGCTGTCCGCAAGCTGTCCGCTTTGTTTGGTTTCGGCGGAAGCTAACTCTGCGTTGAGCGGCGCAATTTTTTTGTATGCATACAGCGCCACCAACACATAAATTACAATGAAGACCAAAAGGCCGAGCGCATACAGTGGCATCACAAATCCCAAAATAATCAGGGTGAAAGAAACGGTGAAAAACAGCGGGATGATGTCAAAAACCGAAACGTCAACCAGCCGCTCGAATGCTCCGGAAAACTTGTTGACTTGGCTGACCAGCGAGCCGGAAAAACGGTTGTTGTGGAATTGCATGGATTGCTCCGACAAAGCGTCAAAAGATTTGCGGTTCAGTTCGAAAATGCTCACAATTTCCAATTTCCACAAAGTCCAAACCGCCAGTCGCACAAACACCAACTCGCCCAAAAATATCGCGCCGACAAACAGCGCCACCAACGGAGCAAAATCCGTCATCATGGTCTCTGGATTGTAATTGCCAAGCGTCAACTTGTCGATGATTTTTGCAAGCAAGAACGGCGCCGCCGAGTTCATCACAAAAACATTCAAAATGGAGGCCAAAACCATCGTGACCGCCAAAACTTTATGCGCCCTGATTTCACGCCAATAAAACGCCAAAGTGCGCCTCTTGACCGACGCGTCCTGATTCTTTTTCACTCTAATAATATACAGCACTTATGTAAAAATTACAACTTATTTTGAGAAAACTGTTGCATTCAACACGGACGCCATCAGCGTGTTGGTTCTTTGCCAAAACTTTTTCGTGATATAAATTGTGCAAACGAGCAAAGCAGTGAACGAAATGAAAACGCCAAACTCCAGCCCACGCGGAGTGTATTTCAATTCAATGTCGTGCGTGCCGGCGGTCAGCGGGATCGCCATAAACAAGTCAAGCGCGGTTTCGGTTTTGACCTGTTTGCCGTCGACTTTCACGACCCAGCCTTTGTCGTTCGGAATGCTGAAAAACAAATTACCATCCTCGAAAGCCTCCACCGTGCAGGTCAAATGCGAGCCGGTTATTTTATTCAACTCGCACGGTTCGTCGGCAAGCTCGGCGTAATGTTCGCCGAGCGCCGTTTTGCTTTCCTGCCAAAACGGCGCGGCTTTCACCGTGACGGTTTCCGGCACCTCGATTTCAAGGCGTGGACTGTCGGTGGCCACCGAATATTTGTCGGTCAAAAGCATTGGCGGCTCCGGCACTTCGCCGGTCAAATCGTCGTGCGCGAACACGAACGGCCGGTTGTTCAGCGCGATTTGCAAATCTTTGTTCCAGACAAAGTCAAAATAATACAGCTTGTCGTCATCCGACGGCGCGGTGACATACAAATAACCGTAATCTCTTTTGTTTTGCGTTGTGTATTCGACGCTGCTGTCCGGCAGTTCGGTTTTTGTCATATTCTCGTCTTCCAAAGAAAACTCCGTAGTCGTGAAAATCGGGGTGTCATTGCCGGACAAAGCCTGAAACATCTTGTTTTGGAGCTCAAAATACTCCAAGCCCTCAAGGTCGGCGGACAACAAATCTTGATCCGCCATGAACCCGAGTGGCAAAGCATAACTGGTCTGGAAGATGTCTACGCCACGCTCCACGCCGTTGTCATAAACCTCGTCTTTGAAGAAATACTTGACGCCGAGCAGGCTGTCGATGGACGCGGTCATGGTGTTTTTATAAATCGTCGCCAGCCCGATACGCTCCATCTTGACAAAGAACAATCGGTCGCCGAGCAGCGACATGGTGCCGGCTCCGGTGCTGGAGGAGAAGTGCGTCAGCCCGTTATATCCGTACAACATGGGGTCGTTTTCGGTGTATTGAAAACTTTTTTCCACGCGGTACATGCCGGGATCTTGTTCATGGAGGGATTGCACGGCGCTCCGCATGGTCAGGGTCATTTCGTTGAATTCTTTATAATTTCGGATATAGTGCGCGCCGTCGGTTACGGTGTTGTGTATTGAGAAGGCGTTCATGGCGAACAGGCTTGCCAAATTGACAACGGCAATGAACATAACCACGGTTTTCCGACGCATTGGTTGCAAGTGTTGCAGGTTCAAGAAACCTTGATACGCCAAGATAATCAGGAAAAAGCTGAGGATGAAAGCATAGCGAAAGGAAAAACCGTTGGGGATGGAGAAAGCGTGCCAGACGAAGTTCAGCGGCGGCAGGGCAAAACTGGCGAGCAGCACCGTGACAAACCCCAAAGACAATATTTTTTCGCGCAGTCTGACAGAGCGCCCGACAAAATACGCCATCGCAAGTAGCGCCACCATCACTCCGCAAAACACAAATGCCGGACTGTAAATAGTGTGCATGCGCTCGGACGGCACGCCGAAAATCTGGAACAACGGCGCCAAAAACGAGTATTGCGTCAAATAAACAATGATGTTGTCGGCGCCGACCATGGCGAGCCTTTTGGTGGTGGTGAGCGACAGGAAGGTCGGCAGGGTGACCAGCGCCGAAAGGGCGGCGGCAATCAGGGAAGAAAGCACGAACTTGCGGACTTGCACTAAGTTCTGCCTGACGCGCCCCCAATTTTTCAGAAGATACAAATAGCCAAAATACAACACAGCCGCAATACACAACATGTAAGCCATGTAATACTGAAAACACAAAATGCTGGAGAGCGCCAACACATAAAACCGGGTTCTTCCGGTTTCCATCAATTTGTCAATGCCGAGAAAGACCAGCGGCAGCCAGATGACACCGTCAAGGAACATGGTGTTGGAATAAAACGCCACGTTGTACAGCATGAAAGCATAAGAAGTGGAGAAGATGACGGCTGAATACGCCGCCTTTTGTTTGAAATGCTTTTTGAGAAAAATAAAGGCGCACAGCCCCGCCGTGCCGATCTTCAGCAACGTGACGATGAGAAAAGCGATGGTTTCGGTGGGGATTATCAGGTAAATGAAGTTGAATGGGCTGAACAGATAGTACGCCGCAAAGCCGAACGCATCACCGCCGATGATGTTGCCGAAACTATAGAAAAAGTCGTTATCGCCAAACACCATGCTCTTGAGATATGCGAAGAACGGCACATATTGCCCTTCCGCGTCGATGGTCAGAATGCTGTTTTCGCCGAACGGCCAGAGCCCGCCTCTTTGGATGTGGAAGACCAAGAAAAACAGGATGGCCGGCAGAAAAAAGGCCAGCAGATACGGCAGGAAAGATTTAAAGGATGGCTTGAGGGGTTTTTGGGTTTTTTTCATGATGAGGGGTTCCTTTCGGGGCTTTTTTTGCCGGGACGCAAGCGTTTGTGATTGCCCGCCCACAATTTCAACACCAACATGCAGGTTTTGACTGCGACGCTGTTTTTCATTTTTGAGACGCCGTATCTTCGTTCATGAAAGACAATCGGGATTTCTGCGACTTTGTCCGTGAGGTTCAGCACGGCATTTTTCAGCTCCAACTGGAAGCAGAAATCGTGGGACATGTCCGCAAAGTCGACTCTTCTCAAGACCGAAACTTTATACAGGTTGTATCCACTCGTCCAGTCCGTGAAGTGGCTGCCCAGAAACATGCGGATGAACAGGTTACCCCAGCGGGATAGGTTTTTGCGGAAGAACTTCCACTGCGACCGAGCGTGATGTTTGGTGTAGCGCGAGGAGACCACTGCGTCCACGCCGCGCCCCGCTGCCCGCACAAAATCTTTGATGTATTTGGGGTCGTGTTGGAGGTCGGCGTCCATTTGCAAGACATAATCGAAACCGTGATTTAAGATTTTTTGGAACGCGAAGATATAGGCGCCACCGATACCGGTGCTTTGGGGCTTGTTCAGCAATTTTACTGTCAATTGGTCGGCTGTACGTTTAGGCCGACGCATCAGCCCCCGCATCACCTCTTTCGTATCGTCATTTGATGCATCGTCAACGACAAAAACCGTGAACCGTGCAAGAGAACTTTGGGTATTTTGTCGAATGCTGTCCAATAAATGTGGGAGATTGGCGATCTCGTCATGCGCCGGGATCACAATCGCCGCCGACATCTGCCGCTCACTCATTGCCCAGCTCCTTGATGTGGTTTTTCAGCCATTCCAACCTGCCCTCGTGCCAAGTTCCGTCAATATCCAACCCGTCAAGTAGCCAGCCTTGCAGATATTCCAAGTGCCCCGCGAATGAGTTGATGTTGTTGATTGTCGGATTTTGCGAATAAAACTCTTCTCGCACATCCATCCGCGAGTTGCGCCGGTACAAATTTTCGTGTTTGTTCACAGCGTTTTCCAGCAATTCATTGTTTTTCATGTCATCGATTTTGCCGCGCACAGCCTCCACCAATTCGGGATAAACTTCGCCAAGCCGTCGCGCCAAAGCCTCCTTGAACTCCGGATACTTCAACAAGCCCCGATACAACGGGTTGTCCGGTTTGGCATAAGTTTCCGGTTGCAAAAAACCATCGGGCGGATCATAAGAAGACATCATGTCGAAATCCCACAGCGGCCCCGCAAAAACCGTGTCACCGTCGCTGTAATAATAGGTGGAAGTTGTGCCAAAGTCAGCAATATACAATAACTCATTCGCCAAAAAATAATTGGCGAATGATTGAACGTCAATCCCCAACTCCTCCAAATCCACCCCCGCCTTGATGTTTTCGTGCAAATTATTCATAGTGTTTTTGATGTATTTGGCTTGGATTTTCGACACGTTGCTGAACTTTTCCGGATACTTCAAAGTATAAATCACGTTGGTCGTCAACTTGCGCTGATAATCGGGCCAAAAATAATATGTAGCGGTGTCGTTCACAGTGAACCGCATGTCTTCTCTTCCCTCCTGCACTGTGTAGCCTTCGTTAAAAGTCACCTCCGTCACAAACGGCGTATTTGGCGCCTCCGGTTCGTAACACGCCGCCACATTCAGTCGGTTTTCGTTCTCCTCAATCGACTCTGCCAGCAAATACAGCCCTTGATACTCTCCGTTCAAGTACACCTCCACATATTTGGCGTCTGGTTGAAAATAGTCTTCACCCATGATGAGCTGTGAAATATAAAACCCAAGAAATTGTCT
>JAISOF010000012.1 GCA_031275815.1 Candidatus Nomurabacteria bacterium | reverse complement strand
ACAGGGCTCTTCAATCTGTGACGACAGATTGAAGCGAGGAACCGACTGCCACCAATAACGATTGGATGGCACGGTTCTGTACCTGTGGATGTGGGTGGTTGTGCAACAAGACCGGCAGGTGAATTGCCCCAACAAAAGCGGCAGGAGAGTTGCATAACAAAATTACCACCCCTAAAAATTGACTTTTTTGCACAAGTGTGTTACAATGAGAGGATAGGAGCTATATGATTTTATATCTTGACACTTCAGGAAAGGTTGCTAAGGTTTGGTTGGATGAGACGCCGGCGGAGTTTGAGTTGGACAGGAATATGGCGAAAGAATTATTGGGGAAGATTGACAATTTTTTGCGGGAAAACCACACAAACTGGCGCAAGCTTACGGGGTTGGCTTTGATGAGGGGGTCGGGCAGTTTCACGGGGTTGCGCATTGGGGCGAGCATTTTGAATGCGGTGGCGAGCAGCGAGCACATCCCGATTGTTGGTGAAAAAATGGTTGACAGAGAGAAGACAGTCATGGATAAAAAAATGGCTGCGAATAAAAAGACAAAAACAGATGAAAATGGCGGCGAACGATGGCGAATGGCGGCGAAACAGCGCCTGCTTGGGCACCAAAATGACAGAGTGGTGGTGCCGTTTTATCACTCGGAGGCAAATATTACCCGCCAAAAACGATAATTTTGTAGTAAAATGGAGAGGATGGTGAAAAAAAGTTCGATTTTGATTGGCAAGTTTGTGCGTCGGGTGGCGCGACTCAAAGGTGGCGGGTCGGCTTTGCCGGGGTTGGTGGTGGAGAAGATTGACCGCAATTTTTTGCGCGACACTTTGAACAGTTTGCCGGAGGGCGTGGTGGTGGTTTCGGGGACGAATGGCAAGACGACGACCACGAAGATTATCGTGGAGCTGTTGCGCAGTCAGGGCTTAAAAGTTTTCACCAACAGTTCCGGCAGTAATTTTGTGCGCGGAGTGATTGCGGCGATTTTGGAGAATATCAACCCGTCAGGGCGGTTCGATTTTGACATTGCGGTTTTGGAGTTGGACGAGGCGCACGCCGTGCGGTTCGTGAAGGTCGTGAAGCCAAAATATGCGTTGCTTTTGAACGTCATGCGCGACCAGTTGGACAGGTTTGGCGAGATTGATACGACGGCGAAGTTGCTGGCGCAAATCGCGGAGGCGACGACTGGCAAGGTGATCATTAACCGCGAGGACAGGCGCCTCAGCAAAATCAAAAGCAAGGCGGCGGTGAAATATTTTGGGCTGTCGCACCGGCTTTTGGGCGAGTTTCCAGAGGATGACGAGATGTTTTCGGAGCACCATTTTCCGGTTTCGGGGAAGAGCCCGAAAGCTGAGGTGGTGTTTGCGGATTTCAAAAGGGACACGGCGGTGTATGAAATTGGCGGCGAACGGTTTGAGGCGAGTTTGAAGTTGGATGGGATTTATAATTTTTATAATGCGGCGGGGGCGCTTTTGATGGCGCACGAGATTTTGCCAAAAAGCAGCGTGGGCGATTTGATGAAAGCGCTGAGCAAGGTGGAGTCGGCGTTTGGGCGGGGCGAGATAATCACTTCGCATGGCGAAAAAGTTCAACTATTGCTCGTCAAGAACCCCAGCGGGTTCCAGTTGTCGCTCAAATCTTTCGGCAAGCGCAATTACAAAACTATGATTGCCATCAATGACCAATACGCCGACGGGCGGGACATGAGTTGGCTGTGGAATGTGGATTTTCGGATTTTGAAAAATGTGGATGTGGTCAGCGGGGTGCGGGCTTATGATATGGCGCTCCGGTTGAAATATGATGAGGTGCATTTTGACAAAATTGAGGAAGATTTGGCGGCGGCAACCGAGAAGTTCATGAGGCTAAAGGGCAAGAAACAGATTTTTTGCACTTATACCGCAATGCTCGAAATCCGCAAAATACTAAACGGGAGGAGTTTGGAATGAACGGCGGGAAGAGGAGTTTGACGATTTTGCATTTGTATCCGCGCGAGATGAATCTGTATGGCGATCATGGCAATATTTTGGCTTTGCAAAAACGGTGCAAGTGGCGCGGGATTAAGACTGTGGTGGTGGAATACGAGCCGTCCAAAAAATTGCCAAAAGAGGTTGATGTGATTTTTGGCGGGGGTGGGCAGGATTCGGGGCAGTCGGTGATTTGCGGCGACCTTTTGAAGATTGGCGGGAAGTTGAAAGATTTGGTGGAGGACGGCGTGCCGACGCTGGTGGTGTGCGGGCTGTATCAGTTGTTTGGCAATTTTTTCAAGACTTTGGACAATACGGTTATCAAGGGGATTGGGGTGTTCAATCTCAAGACTTTGGGCGGCAGCGAGCGGCTGATTGGCAACGTGGTGGCGGAAAGTAGCCAGTTTGGCGAGGTCGTAGGGTACGAAAATCATAGCGGGCGGACGTTTTTTGAGGCGGATTTGCAGCCACTCGGCGATGTCAAAAAGGGCGCGGGGAATAATGGCGAGGATTTTGAAGAGGGAGTGAGGTATAAAAACGCGATTGGGACGTATTTGCACGGCCCGATTTTGCCAAAAAACCCAAAAATTGCGGACTTTTTGATCGAAACGGCTTTGACGCGGAAATATGGTGTGACGAAATTGTCGAAACTGGACGATGACTTGGAGCGAAAAACTCGTTTGTCGGCGGCTTCCCGTCCGCGATAATTTGTGATACAATTGTTTTATGCTTATTTTATTGATTGTGATTTATGCGGTGATTATCTTGATTCGGGTGATTCAGCCCGTGCACACGCGGCTTTCGCGGTTTGGGTTGGAGAAAAAGGCGGAGGAGGGCGACAAAAGCGCGGCGAAGATTTTGGAGCGGGAGCGTCTTTTGCCACTGATTGTGGTTTTGCGCAATTTTTTGATTTTGGTTTTCGGGGCGCTGTTTCTGGCCGCTGCTGTGACAAAATATGCGTTGTGGTCGGGGATTTTGCTGACCGCGTTCATGGTGGTGAGCATTGTGCCGTTGACCAGAATCAAGGCGCTCAGCCACCTTGTCATGCCGTATTACCAAAAGTTTGAGACCAAGATTTTGAAGTTCGTGGCGAAACTCGCGGTGATTTTGAAGTTTTTCCGCACGGTGTCGACGGAGCTTGCCACCAAGAATGTGGAGTCCAAAGAGGAGCTGATGCATATTATTGCCACTTCGGGGCCAGAGATTATCACGGAGGATGAGAAGAAGATTATCACGGCGGCGTTGAAGTTCAGCGACGGGGTGGTGGCGGATATCATGACACCGGTGGACAAGGTGGTGTTTGTGGAGAACCGCGAGGTGCTGGGACCGATGGTTTTGGATCGGTTGGGACGGACGGGTTTTCAGCGATTTCCGGTGTTTGATAAAGACCCCAACCATGTGGTGGGGATTTTGAATATCAAGAAGTTGTTGAACTTGGAGTTCAAAGATTCGCCACGCGCCGATAAAATGATGACGAAAAAGGTGTATTTTGTGCGGAAGGATGCCGACCTTGACGCGGTGTTGTCGGCTTTTTCTCGCAACAATTGTTACTTTTTGATAGTAATAAACAAAAAACGCGAAACTGTCGGAGTAGTAACCATTTCCGACCTGTTTGAGAAGTTTTTCGGGCGGCGCTTTGCGGATGGATTTGACAGCGACGACAATGCGGTTGCCGTTTCAGAGCGCCCAAATAATTCCACGAAGAACGGGGAGGATGTTGGGGCAACTGCCGGATAGCCACTCTGATTTGTCGTTTTGGTTTTAGGCGGCGGGGGAGTCGCTATTTTTTGTTCAAGAAATAATTTTCCAACGTGCGCCAGTTGCGAACCTGCACGCCATGTTTGCCTTGTTTCAACAAACTGACCAACCGGTCAAAGTCAACCCATGCATAACTTTCATGCTCCCAGCTGATTTTCACCCCCGGCGTACCGGCAATATCGCAAACCACCAACCCCCGTTGCTGCCATTTGTTTTGGCGCCGCCCCTCGCACCACCAAGTGTCAATCAAGTGGCAATTCTCCGCTGGAATATCAAGTCCGGTTTCTTCTTTGATTTCACGCCGTACCGCCGCGACAAAGTCCTCATTTTCATGACCCGTATCGCCAACCACCCCGCCTGGCAAATCAACATCGTGCGGGTAGCGCGGGTGCGTTGCACTTCGATACAAAACCAAAAACTTCCCCTCGCCACCCCGAATCAACGCCTTGACGCACGGCGCCAACACATCTTTTTCGCTCAAACCGTCCGGTTGGTTATCTTGAGCTTTCATGTTTTTAACCTCACGCCCACTTCAGCTTCTTCTGAACCGCCAAGCGTCCCGCAAGTTCAAAATCACTGCAATATCGTCCAGCCGCGCCGTCGGCACATTCACACCATCAAGAATTGTCTCCGTCTCCGGATAGGTCGTATTAACCCCCTCAATCTTAGCCACACTATAAATACTCTCCACCAAAACTTTTTTGGCCAGAAAAATACTTTGCTCAAATGTCAGATGAAATTTGTCGTTCATAGTTCTATTCTAGCATAAAAGCGGCTTTTTATGTAACCCGCCGATATATTTATATTCTCTCATCAAGCCTTCTTGTAGTACGCATACGACGCCTTATTGTAATCAGCGGTGGTATAAATCTTCGGCTTGCCATCAACCCACAGCGCAAAGTTCGCCAAGCCCGATTCGAGCGCCAAACGGCTACAAACTGTGCAGAACGGCTCGCCGGCGTCTGTCCACTCGCCGTTTTCGTCGACCCGCATAAACCAGAGCGTCGCCCTGCTGATTTTGTCAGCGTTTGTTTTGAGGACGTCAAATATCGCTCTCCACTCAGCGTGGATACAGCACGTCTTGTCATATTTCGGCTTGATGCCTAGATCCCACTCCGCCTCGCAAGTACGTTGCGATTCGTCACCAAGCGGTGGCCCATTATGACCAACCCCAATCACTTCATGAGTATCATCGGTGATTATCACCGAGCCGCACCTCGCTCGCTTGCACGTAGCCTTTCGGGCCTGCTCGGCTGCCAGTTCAAAACAGTCTTTTGCTTTCATTTGGGTCTAATTATACCATAATTGACGTTTCATAACGATTTTATGCTGATTAAACCCTCAAACTAACTCAATTGAAGTCCGTTGATTAAAAAATTGCCTGCACATGTTGGAGAAAAAAAGAAACTCCCCCACGTTTTATCGCAAACAGCAGAGGAGTTTGTGGCTCATTTAAATATCTCGCGATTGTCATAGCAATATTCGGCGCACGACCAAATGGTTGCTGCCACTGCGGCATAGGTCAGCCAGACGCCGATTGGCCAGCCGAGATAGGAAAACGGCCAGTCTTTCAGTGTGACTTCGATGATTGCCAGCATTTGCAGGGTGGTTTTTATTTTGCCGGAAAATCTGGCGGCTACTACTTTGCCGTTGTTGGCGGCGATGCTGCGGATGCCGGTCACCAAGAACTCGCGGCTGATGATTACGACCGTGACCCAAACCGGTATCAAACCTTGACTGGAGAGGCAGACAAACGCCGTTGCCGTGATGATTTTGTCGGCCAGCGGATCCATTAATTTGCCGAAATCGCTGTCGAGTCCGAGTTTGCGGGCGAAATAGCCATCGAAAAAATCCGAGATGGCGGCGGTGATGAAGACAATGGCGGCAACCACCGTATAGCCACTTAAGAAAAACCCCAAATACAGCGGCACCGCCAAAATCCGGTAATACGTGAAGATGTTCGGCAGGTTGATTTTCATGACGCACCTCCTTCAGCTGGAAATCAGGATGACCGGCAAACACAGGGCGTAACACAGCGACAGCGAGTCAAAGCGATCCAAAAAACCGCCGTGGCTGGACACTGCGCGCTCCAATTTTGCGATGATTGACTTGCCATCTCTCAGCAATTCGCCGGAATCTTTAACGTCGGCCGTCCGTTTCAGCTGGCTTTCCAAGTAGTCGCCAAGTGCGGCGAAAATTGCGCCAATGGCGGCAGCGGCAGCGGCCAGAAACATCTGAAAAATGGCAAAAACCAGAGCAAAAATTAACGACACGGCGCTACTTGCAATCACCACACCCAAGTATTTATTGTGCGAGTGTCTGAAATTGCGGAACTTCAGGAAACTTTTGAACCAGCCGTGCGTTCTCGGCAAGAGTTTGGAGCCGATGTAATATGCCAAACTATTTTGGCAGACCACCGGCAAAGCGACTGCGAAGAAAATCAACGGCCAATTGTCGATGGTGCGCTCCATGAGCCAGATTGACATGTCGGCGGTTATCAGGATGGCGGTTTGCAGGATGATTTGCAGTGTTAACTTTATCGACTGAGTAGCTTTTTGGGCTATTGAAGCCAGTTCGATGACAGCAAGTGAAACCAAAATTGAGATAGCAATTGACAAAAACGGTATTGACAGTAACGCGTTCAACGAGATAATCGCAATGACCAAAATCCCCATTGCGATTCCGACAGCCTCGCGACTGCTGTTTTTTGGAGCTAGCACTCATATCACCTCCTTTGATATGTTTCGCTGAGTACATAAATGAGCTGTTAAGGGGCGCCCACTCTTGTTTGAAGTATAGCATGTTTTGGTGATTCTCGTTTGGTTTTGTCGGTTTTTGTTGGGTTTTTTACGGAAGTTGAGGGTTTTAACAAAAACCCCCTCACCATGCAAACACCACCTTACAAAAAATACCCTTTTATGTAAAGCGAGCCTTGCATAAACTGCGCCCAACTAAAAATCCCACCGCGACCACCGCCACGCCCAAAGCATTGGCAACAATCACCCGCGTGGCGGCTGGATTAGTATAATCACCCCAGTTATCGTTAAAATAATTCATATCATAAGTCGCATCAATCAAAAAATCAAACTTCGTGGGCAGGGCATAGCCGACAAAAGAATTATGGGTGCCGTCGCTGTCCATCCTGAAATTCACATAACCGCCGCCCCCTTTGGCCGCCGCAATAAACTCCCGCTCAACATACAGTCCGTCCGCATCCTGCCAATCATAAACACTATCGCCCACCTGCTGGCTGAAATCATTGCTGTCGACTTTGGCAAGCAAAGTACCCTCATAAGTCATCGCCCAAAAACCCCGCCGACCATCATTCCAACTGGCATTATCGACCAAATCCACTGCCAAATCATAGGCCAACTCATAACTAATCTCACCAGATTGAGATTGGTCGTACAAAGCGTCCACGCCACTACTCACAGTTTCAACAGCGGTGCGTAACTCATAATCAAACGACGCTTTGATGTCGTCGCGCGCTGCCCGCGTCATCACTACCACACCGGTCATGCTGACAAACAAAAATGCCACTACCGCCAAAATTGACGAAAACTTATACTCAAACGACCACTGCCGTTCCACTTTCTTAGATTTTTTTGCCTTCACTTCATTCCCCCCATTTTTTACTATTATCTATAGTTTAGCACAAAAAACCAAGTTTTGTTGACATAACTGCATTGTTGCATAATTATCGCCCCCGTCAAAGAGGCTTTGCTGTTCGCCGAGTGCAGCCAAATCGGTTAAGGCTGAAGGGTGTGGGGTGCCCACACCTTAACCGATTTGACGCGAAAC
>JAISOF010000025.1 GCA_031275815.1 Candidatus Nomurabacteria bacterium | reverse complement strand
GCCCCTTGAGGGGTCTGGGGTAGATGGCAGGAGTACTATCACCACAAACTTCAAAACCAACCACTCGATACCCCCAACGTTGGTATGCCCAAGAATTATCTATTAGTAGCTTTTCGTCCGTGACAAAACCCAACAAGGCAACCAGCAGCCTCAATCTTAATCAGCTTTCCGTCCGCAAAGAAAAACCAACAACTCCTCCTCCATAAAACAAAGGGGAATTATGCAACAAAACCGGTATTTACTTTTATGCTTGGTGTTGTTAAAATACTTATAGTTAACTTAAGTTAAGCAGGGGATGATGGTAACACAAATGCGATTAGCCAGAGAGAGAGAGAGAGAGAGAGAGAGAGAGAGGAGCAACTCCATGTTGCCTCCCATAAGCCAGCTTTCCTTGCGAAACCTCAAATTAGCCCTTTTGCTTGCCATCTCACTGTTGGTTTTGCTACTTGCTCCCTCTGATGTTGCGAAAGGCGTGAGCGGGCTTGGTCTGGCCGACGCGCCGACCATCGACATGAGCATTAGCTCCAACAACGTCAACTTGGGGAACAACCCCAGCGACAGCCACACCAGTCTTAACCCGTTTATCAACAACGGGCTGGCTTCGGCGTCCAGCACAGTCACGATTTCCACCAACGTCTATGCGGGCTATAACTTCACACTCAGCACGAACGACCTTAGTGAAAATGCCCTAATCCCGCAAAACTTCACCGGCGACCCCTCCCAAATGCCCAAGATTACCGCGAGCAGCGGCACTTTTTCCAACCCAGTCCCGCTGCCCAACAACGATAACCAGTGGGGTTATGCTGTGGCTGGAGTCGGAGGGTTTGACAGCTCATACACGACACCCGCCCCTGTTTCCAGCAGCAAGTGGGCGGGAGTGCCAACCAAAAACAACCCCACCGTAATCAAAACCACCGTCAACCCCACCACCGTCAACAACAACTGCACCGGAAATAGCGCTGACTACCCTCATGGCTGCAATATCACCACAATCCATTACGGGGTCAAGATAACTCACGACCTCCAGCCCGACGAATACGCGCAAACTCTTCTTTATACCGCTTCAGCCAATGTCGACATTCTCGCCACTCCCGCTCCCACCATCACCTCCATTGCTCCCAACCCAGTCATCACAAACGGAGGCACCACCATTGACATCGTCGGAGTGAACTTCACGATGAACAACTACTCAATCACCACCAGCGTTACCATTGACGGCTCAGCTTGCGCAGAAGTCAACATCTCCTCCAACACCCCCTCGTCGGGCGTTGACACTATTCGTTGCAAGGTGCCAGCCCACGCCGCCGGAACGGTCGATGTGGTGGTTGAAACTTGGAGCAGCTCCCCAGCCACCGGCAACCTCACCTATGTGGCATTGCCCAAAGTCACATCTGTGTCGCCCAATTTTGGCTCAACTGCCGGCAATACGACCATTACCATTTCCGGTTCGGATTTTGGGGCATATATTCCGCCATATGAGTATGAATACAGCTCTTGCGGCACTTATTATCCTTTTGTCGCTTCTGCTAATGCAGAGTACCAGCTTGAAGTTTATGGCGCACAAGGTGGCACAAAATCCAGCACGCTAGACGCTAACGCCAAAGGCGGCTACTCCACCGGAAAAGTCAACCTGACTGCTGGCGACACACTCTATGTCTATGTTGGCTGTTCCGGAAGCTCAACCGGAACTGGTGGCTGGAACGGAGGAGGCAATGGTTTTAGCACTGAATCTGGCTCTGGGGCAGGAGCTTCAGATATTCGCTTGGTAGCAAACTCCGACCCCACCAATCTCGTTTCATTACAAAGCCGTATTATCGTGGCTGGCGGCGGGGGCGGACATGCGGAAGACGGTGGCCCCGCTGGTGGAGCGGGCGGTGGATTGACCGGCTCTAGCGGCGGCAACTACAACTCCAACTATGTAGCCGCTACGGGTGGTAGTCAAACCGCTGGTGGAGTCGGAGGTTATCGTATTAACTATCAATCAACTTCTGTTGGAGGTGATGGCGTCTTTGGTGTTGGCGGCAACGCACAAGGCACCGGCACCTATAAAGGCGGTGGCGGAGGAGGCGGCTGGTTTGGCGGTGGGGCTGGCGCTACCTATAGTGATTCTAGCGCCGGTGGCGGAGGTTCTGGTTATGTTTTTACTTCAACTTCCGACAAAACTGGCTATAACGGGAACCCGCCAAACAGCAACTATTACCTGTCCGACGCCAGCACCACCGGCAACGTGCGCACTGGCAACGGACTCGTCAAAATCACCAACCTCAGCGCCAACCCCGCCCTCACACCCAGCGCGGTCACTCTGGACACTGGCGGCACGCCAGCCAACTGCGCCATCATTTCTTGGAGCAACACCCAAATCAAATGCAACAACAGCGCGCACTCAGCCGGAACAGTCAATGTCACTGTCTCAAGCGGCGGGCAGTCCAGCGTCGATAACGGCACCAGCGACGATTTTACATACAAACTTCCTCCCACCATAACATCTGTTTCACCCGCTTCCGGTAGCACCGCCGGTGGCACCCTCATCACCATCACCGGCATCAGCCTTGCCAATGCCACCAACGTCAACATCTGCAACTCCATCAGCACCAACACCGATTCACAAATTACCTGCACGACCAAACCCAATGCGGCAGGCACCATAAACGTCATTGTCACAAACAATGTGGGAGCTAGTTCCGACAACGGCACTAATGACGATTTCACCTATATCGCTCCCTCGCAAACCCCAAAATGGGTTAAAGCTGCCGCCAACACAGCTGCCGCCAAGTCATCCATCGCTGGTGCCAGTGCCGCGTCGTTCACGGTTGACATCGACGCCAACATGATTCCAGTCGTCAATCTGAACACCGACGGATATTACCCCAGTAACTGGTGCAATTATGACGAAAAACAGTGGTGCAACGCTGTGACCGTTAAATCATCCACGCTTGCCGCCTATCAATCAGCCGCCACCGGCACCGAAGTTGCCGAAGACGATATTCTTGGCTATTATGTGTATGTGCCTCGTTATGCTTATGAGGTGCAACGTTATTATGCTTTCAACAAACCCACCGGTTGTGGCGGTAATTACACCGGCTCCGCCAGCGCCTTAACCTGCGCCAACATCTCCACTTCAGGTGCAAACTCCGGTTTAGGTGAAAGCTTTGATATCAGGTTTGAAAAAGCCACCACAACCAAAAAAATCCCTTATGCCGGCAATGCCGCCTGCAAGCTAATGCCCACTTCCACAACCGGCTGGACAGCGCTTGACTATCGCACAGAATGCGGCGCCTCCAGAACTTATGGCGCAGCCACGGGCACAACTTGGGCGACCCATCCGGCTTTCACTTTTGGCACCACTGAGCTGAACGGGATTTGGATAGGAAAATTTGAAACCACCGGCACCAACACCAATCCCACCATCAAGCCCAATTCTCACGCCAACGTTAACGAAACCATCGGTGAGTTTTTCCAAGTAGCCGAAAGTATCGCGGTCAATGACCCAAATATCAGTGGCGGCTCCACTCCATCTCCGGCACTTGGCACCCAAAACTCCCACAACCTTGCCACCCACAAAACCCACATGGCAAAAAACAGTGAATGGGGCGCAACGGCATATTTGAGTTACAGTGTTTATGGTGCTGGAGTCAACAAGGTTCAACCCAATACCGCTCTTCCGACCAATAGTGCTGACGCTGACGGCACTCTTGAAACTAACAAAAATCTCAATTCCGGCATTACTGGCTGCGGCCCATCAGCCGACAATAATTTCTCGGCTTATACCGATGGAGCAGCGCTGTCCACCACAGTTCTTTCCAGCCCCACAGCTTGCTCCAGCAGCAACACCCAACGCGCTTATAACGGTACGATTGGTCAACTTGCTAGCACCACCAACAACACTTATGGTGTCTATGACATGGCTGCGGGAGGGGATGAGTTTGTGGTGGGTTACGCTGGTCTTCCTAGTGCAACCTATATGTCCAGTATTCCGACCGGCAGTTATATAGATAACTACGGTATCAAAAACGATGTTGCACCAAGTTGGAGCGCTCGAACTATGTATTCTAGTTACTATAACGTCGACCACTGCGCTTTTACAGCCGTCCCGACCGATCCAATAACTGCCACCAGCCAAATCAGTTGTGGAGGGCACGCCATATTTGAAATCAGTACCGTCCAGTCCTCCACGTCAGATTATCAAGGCTGGGGGTATAAAAATAATGTTGGTTTTGTCAGCACCCAGGGCCCATGGTTTTCAAGAGGCGGGGGAATTGCAGTTAATAACGGAACTGGGAATAACGGAATACTTTATATGGCCTCCTTACTGGGCTCAGCAAGTGCATCAAGTACTTTTCGCGTGGTAATGATTAGTTTTTAAAGCCTCTTGCGGCGGCTGGCTCATCAATAGTTTCTGCCTATAACCTTAAAACCAACCCCAAAAATCAAAAAGTTTCGGGTTATGAGCCAAAACTATTGACATTAATGCTTTAATTTTAGTTGACTTTTGACACCAAGTCTTCTGTTTCCCAACCAGCTTGCAGTTACTGGCGGGCAATGGCGGGCGCATATTAACCTGTGGGCAGCGCGTAGATTAATTAAAAATAGTAGTATTATTTTAATACTTATATTAAAATAAACCTATACTGCATATATTGGAGATAAGGAGGTTGCTATGAGGGACAAACTTGGCGTCAAGGCACATCATAAAAAACTAAAAACAACATCAAGCTTGAAGTTAACTTTAAACAAATTATCTTTCTTCAGGCGTTACAAGCTTACTTTTGTTGCTGTTTCGTTGTTTTTGGTTGGTGCGCTTTCTGTGGTTTTTTATCATACCATCCGCCCAACTGAGGCTGCTACTGCCAATATCACAGTCACTGACAACCACCAAACTATCACTACCGCCCAAGATTCCGCCATCACCAGAACCTCCAAAGTCAAAGTTGAGGACAGCACCGCCACCTATGGCTACACCCTCACCGGCGCCACCGTCAGCATCAGCAACGCCAACTCCACTGAGTGCCCACACGTTCGCGGTCACCGGCGCCACATCACACCAACAAACCATCACCGGCCTTACCAACGGCGGGAGCTACACCTATTATGTAGCCTGTAGCTCAACCGACGGTGGAGCGTCAATCACACAATCAAGAACGTGGACAGTCAGCAATACAGTCCCCATCAACAAGATTGTTCCGGATGGCTCTGCGATTCAAAGTGTCACCTCCGCTGACTGTACAAATGCTACCGTTTTCAATGGGGCTAATACTGAGGTTATCTCCAGAGTTTATGACAGCAGGGACCAACACTCCTATTATATTGCAAAACTCGCCGATAATAAATGCTGGATGCTGACCAATCTTGCCTATGCTGGCGGCGGCACCGACACCTATGGCGACGTCAAGTCCATCACCTATTGGGATCGCTCTTCTGCTTTTTTCGGCGGCTCCCTGGTTAACGCCTACACTCTTCCATACTTCACAGACACCGGTAGCGGCAAGGATTCTGCGGTCTCCTACACCATTGAACCAACCAGTCCCAGCCTTACTTCTGGTTCTGGCGGACAATACGGCTATCTTTACAACTGGTGTGCCGCCATGGGCGGGCAAAGCGGTGCCTGTACTGATCTCAACACTGCCCCAAAAGGCTATGACGCTACTGTCTCCATCTGCCCAGCCAACTGGCGTCTCCCCACCGGTGGCACAAACAGAGAATTCGTAGCCCTAAATAAAGCTGTAAACTCCGGCTCCAAGAACTCAGATGCCGGCCTGCGTTCAAGGTGGCGAGGCGTTTATTCTGGTCGCTACTACAACGGTTCAATCTATAAGAATAGCTATGCTCATTATTGGTCTTCTAATGCTTATACTACGCATGGTGCCAGCAGTGTTTTCAGCCTCTTCATCGACGTCAGAAGTTCCGAACCGGAGAACTTCGGCAACCGGTACGACGGGTTTGCGATGCGGTGCATTCGTTAGCTCAGAAAACATATTAACCTCATTTTCGTAATAATTTTGTGCATAAATTACAAAAGGCGTGCTATAATTAACGTAAGATAAATTGGAGGTATCAAAATGGGTTTTATCAAGGCATTTACGGGAGCACTCGGCGGGCAGTTTGCTAATCAGTGGTTGGATTATATCGCGCCACCGGCGGATATGCGTGACCACACTTTGCTCGCGCGCGGGGTGCCGATTGGGCAGAACGCGGGGCGCGGCGAGAACACCAAAGGCGGCGAGAATATCATCACCAACGGTTCCAAAATCTTGGTGCCAGAGGGCGTGGCGGCAGTGACGGTGGAAAATGGCGGCATTACTGGGGTGATTGCGGAGGCCGGCGGATATACTTACACTTCCGAAAACGTGCCGGAGGCGAAATCGTTGTTTTCGGGCAACGGTTTTTTGGCGTCGACTTTGGGCGCCAGCTTTGAGCAATTCAAATACGGCGGACAGCCAGGCAACCAACAGTTTGTGTTTTATGTCAGTTTGAAAGATATTGCTGGCTTGAAGTACGGCACGCAGAACCCCATCCGTTACAAGGACGCGAATTATGCGAACACCATGCTTGCGGTGACTTCCAACGGCACTTATACGATTAAGGTGGTTGACCCCGTGCTGTTGTTCAAGAACTTGGTTCCCGCCGACATTGTCAGCGGACAGGGGCGCGACAAGTTTGATTTGGGTGACGGCGACGGAGGGGTTGAAGAATCTCTGTTCGCGGGGTTTGTCGGGTCTTTGGCGGCAGCGCTTTCCGCTTATACAAAGGGTGGCAAATCAATTGACGACATTCAGGGCGGCACGGTGGAGTTTGCCAAAGCTATCAACGAGGCAGTGGAGGCGAATTACCAGTGGGGATCGCGATATGGCTTGATTATTGTGAATGTGCAACCGATGGGGTTGGACTGGGATCAGCCCAGTGTCGATCTTATCAACAAATTCAATACTGGCAATCTCATGCAAGGTGGCGTGGGCGCAGCTTATGCGCAGACGCAAATTGCGGAGGGCGTGAACGCGGCGGGCAGCAACGCCGGCACAGCTGGCATGATGGGCATGGGCATGGGTATTGGCATGATGGGCGGTGCGGCTGGCATGACGGCTCCAGTGGGGATGAACCCAGTGGCGCCGGCACAGCCGACACCGGCACCAGCTCCAGCTCCGGCACCCACCGCGCCAGTTGCCGCTCCGGCTCCGGTTCCCGCGCCAGAAGTTCCAACTCCGGAAGCTCCGGTTCAAGAGGCGCCAGCTCCAGAAACTCCAGCCCCAGAAGCACCAGCTCCAGAAACTCCGGCGCCTGAGACGCCAACCACACCCGAAACTCCGCCCGCTCCCGAAACGCCAGACACCCCTAAAGCCCAGACTGAGGCGTAAGTCAGGAGGTATGGGTGGAAAACAACAATCAACCAACAACTGAACCAGTGGCAGCAACCGCGCCACAGGTGGCAAACACCAGCTCTGGAAAGGGTAACGGATTGAACCGTTGCCCTTTTTGCGGTGCAACTGATGTGGTGCTGGATCCCTCAACTGGGAAACTGCGGTGCCAATATTGCCGCGCGGTCTTCGACCCCGAAACGGTGGCGGAAGAAGACATTCACCAACTGAAAGGTGAAATCGTGGGGGGCGGCGCGACCGCCATCATCCCCGACACCAAAGACATCATGACTTTCAAGTGTGAGGCATGCGGGGCAGAAATCGTGATTGACACAGCGGAGGCGACCAGTGCGCGCTGTCATTGGTGCCGGCACAGCTTGTCCATTAACGAACAGATACCAAACGGGGCAGTGCCCGACATGGTGTTGCCGTTCAAGATGAACAAGATGGTGGCGGAGGGCAAGATTCAAGCCTTTGTGAAGAAACGCCAGTTCTTCGCGCACCCGACTTTCCGCAAGGAGTTCACGACTGAGAACGTGATTGGCGTATATCTGCCGTATATGGTGGTGGACGTCAACGCCCACAGCAAGTTGACGGGGCAGGGCGAGCATTTGGTGCGGGCGTACACCAAAGGTGTTGGCAATAAAAAAACGACCTATTATGACGCGGATTTATACAATGTGGGGCGCGAGTTTGATATTTTGATTGATGGCCTGACGGTGGAATCTTCGGCGGACAAGCTGAACCAAGACACCAAAGCTAACACGAACAACATTATCAACGCCATCATGCCGTTCGACACGGAAAATTGCGTGAAGTGGAACGCGAACTATCTGAAAGGGTATGCCAGCGAGAAACGCGATACGAACACCGAGCAGCTGAAACCCACGCTGACTTTGCAAGCGAAAGATGTGGCGCGGTTCAAGGCGAATGAGAGTTTGACGTTTTATGACAGGGGTGTGAATTGGCAAAATGAGAACATGAACATTGCGGGGTTGTCGTGGAGAGCGGCGTACCTGCCAGTTTGGCTGTATAGTTATTACCAAAAGGACAAGAAGCTGTTGCATTATTGCGCCGTGAATGCGCGGACAGGCGAGACGATGGGGTCGGTGCCAGTGAACAAAAAGCGGCTGATATCAGTGGCGCTAGTGGTGGAAATTGTGGGAATTGTGCTGGGCACAAGCTGGATATTTGCGTTTTTGAACATGGATTTGGGCGACAACGACCCCACAATGTTGGGGCTGTTGGGTTATACGCCCGGATTCATCTTTTATTGGGTGATGTTGCTGAAATATCGCAACACCAACGCGCGGCATTTTCACGAAAAAGAAACCAAAGCGACGGTGGAAAACTTGGTGCAGACCGACGATTTTGTGGAACATCGGCTGAAACTGAGAAACCCCACGATTGACGGCGCAAACAACACCGCTGTAACTGGCAGCCGCAACAACACCGGCACCGGCGTCGGCAAAACCGGCGAGTTGGCGATGAAGTTTGTGAAGAATGCGGGGTTTGGGAAGTTTATTCCGAAATAACTTGAGCATAGAGTAATCTCAACCAAAA
Source organism: Candidatus Nomurabacteria bacterium (assembly GCA_031275815.1). GTDB lineage: Bacteria > Patescibacteriota > Saccharimonadia > Saccharimonadales > Saccharimonadaceae > JAISOF01. The sequence continues at coordinate 32,080 of JAISOF010000025.1, read as the reverse complement.
ATGCCGCCAACTCGCGGCATTTTGGGTTATAACCCGAAACGAAGGTTATTTCTTCGGCGTGGGTTTGTGCCAAACCTCCCACGTGCCTTTTTTGTGAAAAATCACCGTGAACGCAATTGCAAGCAGTAGCGCCGTGATATACACCGCGACGTGAGCGGTAGTGTTCATGCTAAGCTCCGTCCCCGCGTCGATAATGGACAGGCTGATGGCAATCGGAAAGAAAACCCCAAACCAAAACAGCTTATAAGCGCTATACGCCGCGAAGGCCGCGAGCAATACCACCGCCATCAAAGCAAACGGATTGAGCGTAATCGGAATCACGTCCAAAGCTGCCAACAATATTAAAATAGCGCCGAGGAGGAAAAACACCCCCCAAGCAATACGAAACGTTAACTTTTTATCCATGTGGGCTCCTTGTTGATTATGGTTTAAGTATAGCACAATAAAAGCACCTTGCAAGTAGGCGAGTAGTAATCGCTCACTAACGTCATTCTGCGCGCAGTCGCAGAATCTAGGAAAAAAATAATTAAAAATATCTTAAACTGGATTCTGCGACTGCGCGCAGAATGACGGGGGTGGGGACAGGGTCAGTGAGCGATTACCCCCCCTTATCCTTGACTTTTTTGACAAAGTGTGCTATCATGAGGGTGTGGACAACAAAACAAACACATACCGGTATAAAACCGAAAGAAATAAAAAATCTGACAGCTCCAAGCTGAGGAAACGTGGGTTGGTGTTGCTGCTCGCGGCGGGTCTGACGGTGGGCGCGGTGGCGCACAATGCGTCGGCTGACAAGTTGACCCCTGAAGAGCAATTGACGGAATGGGAGCAAGAATATGACGGCTATGATTTTCGCAACACCGATTCCGTATACATCGCGCCTGGCGATACGGCATGGAACACCGCAATTCGCGAGACCTCCGACAATCTGGGCATTACGATGGATGAGGCGGGGGACATCGTGCGTTTTTTGAACCCAAGCGTCCAACTCGGCTACTTGCACCCAGGTGACACATTGAGAATACCAAGACCCATCGCCAAAGCCGGCGCTGAGTAGAAAGCAGAAAACCCGACTTTAAGTCGGGTTTTCTGAAGTTCTATTCGAAAAGCCACTCCTCCCTTTGGAGGTCTTTCTTGGTCATCTGGTGGAGGGCGCGGATTTCGCGCTCATCCGCCACCTCCTCTCGCGCCAAACTTTTTCTTTTTTCCTCGCGGGCAGCGAGTGTCCTAGGAAAAGCTTCCGCTACCTCCGCAAAAGCGAGAAGATAGCTGAGGTAAGGTGCGGCCTTTGATGGTCGCAACCATGCTCCACCACTAGGCCTCCCGCACCTCTTGGGGGCGCAGACTTTTTCAATCGCCTGGAGGAGCGCTTCCGTACCTTTGGGGGCGGCATTCGCAAGATACGCAGGAAAAATCTCGCGGACATCCCTCTGTCCGGTTTCCACAACCAAGAACTTTTGGAATTCGCCCCACAGGGCCTTCCATGAGCCACAAAGGTACAGCTTCTTTTTTGTGAACTCCTCCGCGATATTTTTACTCTTCTCCATGTCTTTCCTCCTTTTTCTCTGGGCAAACGGTCAAATAAGAAGAACTTCATTCTTAATGTCCATGCCCAAAATGCAAAAAACCAACCTCAGTGGAAACGGGCAAACTCCCCACCATCATACCTCCCATTGTATCATATAATACCAAAAAAAGTCAATATGCATAACGTAACTGAACCCTGTTGCCTAGCACAACCGCCAACTATATCCTTGCAACAAACCCTCCTTTGTGCTAAAATCAACCAAGTATGAAAAAACTCCGCAATGTTGCGATTATCGCACATGTCGATCATGGCAAGACCACTTTGGTTGATGGGCTGTTGAAGCAGTCGCACACTTTTCGCGACAATCAAGCCGAGATGAGCCAGACCCTGATTATGGACTCCGGCGATCAGGAGCACGAGCGGGGGATTACGATTACCGCGAAACAGACCGCCGTGCACTGGGGCGACTGCAAAATCAACATCATCGATACACCCGGTCACGCGGATTTTTCGGGCGAGGTGGAGCGCACTTTGAACATGGCGGACGGGGTGTTGCTGATTGTTGACGCGCAGGAGGGCCCAATGCCACAAACCAAGTTTGTGTTGCAAAAAGCTTTGGGGTTGGGCTTGAAACCGGTGGTGGTGATCAACAAAATCGACAAGCCCGCCGCACGCATTCCAGAGGTGCTGAATGAGATTTCGGACTTGTTTTTGGAGCTTGCGACTGATGACGCCCAGTTGGAATATCCGGTGTATTATGCGATTGCGCGCGAGGGCAAGGCGTGGCGAGATTTGCCGGCAACGACCGGCGAGCCCGCAGATTTGACGGTGATTTTTGACGCCATCGTACACGACATTCCCGAACCGAAAATCGACAGCGACGCCGAAAAAGGCTTACAGTTGCTCGCCACTTCTTTGGATTATGACAATTACGTTGGCAAATACGTCATCGGCAAAATCTATCGCGGCAAAGCCAAAAAAGGCGAAGCCATCAGCATTATTCAACCAAACGGCACCATCACCAAAAGCAAAATCGACCGGATTTTCGGCTATCGCGGGCTGGTCAAAGAAGAAATGCCAGAGGCGGAAGCGGGCGACATCGTGGCGCTCAGCGGCATCACCGGTGCCAACATCGGCGACACGCTGGCAAGTGGCGAACATCCAGAAGCCCTGCCCTCCATCGAAATTGAGGCACCGACCATGAGCATTTATGTCGGACCCAACACTTCTCCGCTCAAAGGCAGAGAGGGCGAGTTCACGACCTCAAGGCAAATTGCCGACCGCTTGCATAAAGAACTGGAAACCAACATCGCTTTGAAACTCGCCGAAGACGGTTTGGGCTTCAAAGTCAGCGGGCGCGGCGAGCTCCACCTCTCGGTGTTGATTGAAACCATGCGCCGCGAAGGATTTGAATTGGAAGTCGGGCGCCCTCAAGTGGTGTACAAAGACATCGACGGCGTGAAACACGAACCAGTGGAAGATTTGTCGGTGGAAGTGGCACCGGAGTTTGTGGGGGCAGTCAGCCAAGAGCTGGGGCTCCGCCACGCCAGCCTCATCAACCAAGAAACCACCTCCAGCGGCTCCATGCGCTTTGCCTATGAAATTGCCACCAGCGCCCTGATTGGACTGCGCAACGTGCTGCTCACCGCCACCAAAGGTACCGTCATCATGAGCTCCATCCCGCGCGGCTATCAACCCGCCACCACCAGATACAAACAAGAACGTAATGGCGCCCTCATCGCCTTTGAAGCGGGACTTTCGACCTCTTACGCCCTCTCCGCCGCCGAAGCGCGTGGCATTCTGTTCATCGGCGCCGGCACCGAAGTTTATCAAGGCATGATTGTCGGGCTCTACAACAAAAAAGAAGACCTCGATATCAACGTCTGCAAAGAAAAACAACTGACCAACATGCGTTCCAAAGCCTCCGACGGCACCATCCAGCTCACGCCGTTCACGCGCTTGTCTCTGGAGCAGTGTTTGGATTTTTTGAACGACGACGAGCTGTTGGAGGTCACACCGAAAAACCTGCGTCTCCGAAAGCGCGAGCTGAACCCGACAAAGCGCAAGCGGGAGAATCGTGCGTAAGTTTGCGCGCTACCTGCTCTCAACTGTGTACACCACCGTATTCGTATAATCACCCGCCGGCAGCGACATGTCCACCCTTGCCCCATAGGTCACCGTTGTGTTTTCGCCGGTTGGTTGAGTGGCACTCGTGCTGGTCTTGATAGTTCTGGGGTTGTCGCAAGCCGGAATAGCCATAAAGTTGGTGTTCGAGTTGTTGAGATTGAAACCCCAAGTATTGATCTGGAGCGGGGTGTCCGCCAGTCCGTTCGCCACCCACAGGTTGACTGTAGTGGGAATGCTGGCGGTGCTGTGGGTTGTGTGTTTGAGGGCTGTGGTGGTGTTGGCGCAAGAATCGCTCTGTTTGGCGATGGACAAAGTGATGGTGTAGCCCAGCGGATTGTTGGTCTTGACAGTGAGGGCATTGGCGGCAGTGGCGGAGGAGCTGATGGCGAGGTCGATGGGCAGGTTGATGGTGGTTTGGTCGGATTGGACGGATATAGTGACAAGTTCATAACTGCCGCTCCATGTGGCGACATTGCCGGCACTGTCTTTGGCGCAAAGATACAACGTGTGGGCGCCATCGCCGGCGGGCAGACTGCCGGCAAAATCAGTGCCGTTGGTGATGACAGCAGAATCAAGGATGTTGGAGCCGCCGGTTGAGCAAGTGCCATCCAAAGTGTTGACATCCCAAGCATAACGCACCGCACCGGAGGGCAGACCGGACAGGGTGTCAGAAACGGAGAGGGTGATGGGAGTACTGGGTTGGATGGTTCCAGAGTTGGTGGCGGAGAGGGCGGGCGGGGTGGTGTCGATTATGAAATAACCCGGATAGTCATCAGAGAAATTATACAAATTACCCACATTGTCAACGGCTATCCCATGTGCCGTATAGCTGCCTTCTGGCAAAGAAGTGTAGCTAATGGAAGTGGCGGCTAATTGAGTAATGCGAGGGGAGGGGTCAATTGGGCCGTAAAGCCAATAGTTAATATGACTAAAGCCACTTTGGCTGTCGCCCACTCCGGTGTAAGATACTGTGACATCATTGGTGTTGAAATAGAGGGTGGTGCGGCAATCAATACCGTTGCAGGTGACGCCGGTGAGATAGGGCGGGGTGGTATCGACGTTATTGGCGGGAGAGTAGTAGGTTTGGGAATTGCCAGCGTTATCATAGATGGTGACGTTGCAGGTGTCGCCGTGATTGCCGCCAGTCACACACGTGTAATTATTAGAGGGGTTGAGACCAGAGGAATCATCGGAACAGCCAGTAATGGTAAAGGATTGACTGCCACTTTGTTTCCATGGGCTGGTGGCGGGGGACCATGCGGTGCAGGTGGGGGGAGTGGTGTCGCAGGGTGTTAGTGATAGGGGTAAGGCGTAGCTGCCATTTCCTGAGTCAGGTGTGCAAATTGTAGATGAGAACCAAATGCTGGGACTCACGCCATTACCGGAGCCGGAGCCATAGGTGCTCACGGAACTAGACGAACTATAGCCTTCCACAAACCACGCAAAGTTCGTGTACATGACATCCGGCGTCCGCAGCCAGGGGTAATAGGGTCGGGGGTTAGAAGAGGAGACGGTAGGAAAGCCAGAAGTTGCGGAAGTGTCGCTAAAAAGATAATAAGTGCCATTATTAGTACAGTCAACTCCAAAGCGGGCAGAGCAGAAGGCACCACCAGCTCCAGAGTTGGTGGTGCCAGTGTAATCTCCATAACCATAAAGGCCACCTTGCCATTCATCGTAAGAGGGGAGGGAGACTTTGTAAGTGTAGGTACAATCGGAGTTGAAGGTGATGGAGGTGCCATTGAAACTTGCACTTCCGGCTGACCAGCCGGAAATGCAAGAGGATTTAGTGGGAGTACCAGTAATATAAGGAACTGGAACCATTTCCCAATTGTAGGTAGGGATGGCGGTGTCTTTTGAGACACCGCCAATGGTGGAAGGGAGGGAGTTGTAGAAATTGACTAGGGTATTAAGGAAGTTGTAGGTTTTAGGGACAGAGATATTACTGCTGTAATCAGAAAAAGTACTGGCATTCCAAGAGGCGTAACGAGACCTTCTGGTGCCGTCATAGTATTGACAATTAGAACTCCCCCACCAGCAGTAATTATCAAGCATTACCCAGTAACTTTTATCTGAGGGAGAATAGGTAGCTCCAGTACTGGTTCTAGCTTGCATTTTGACAAATTTGTAGGGCAGAACGGTGGTGGTAGTGGCGGTACAATTACTAGTGTCATTGCACATGTAGGTGTCAGTGGAAGGGATTTGGATGACGGAGCCAAAAGGCAAATCCTGCAACGAAGTGCCCCCAGCTTGAGGGGTGAGAATGGCGGGCTCCTCTTCCATAGCCACCCCCTCCTGCACCGGACTACTCTGACGATAAAAAACATAAACCATCAAACAGGGCACCCCCATCAACAAAAGCGAGACTATCCCAACTGTCTTAACGAATCGCCGGCGGCGCGCCCGAGAGAGAGAGAGAGAGAGAGAGAGAGAGAGAGAGAGAGAGCTTTTTTCACGCGAGCAAGCACAACCCCAATGCGGGACGAAACCTTCTGCAACTTACTTCTCCGTAACATAAGCACATTATATGCCATCATGCGCGGCGCGTCAACCTTTTCGTATTAGATAATCAATAATCTCACCCAACCTCTCCGGTTACCCAATAAAAAATGTTACCGTTGGGCAAACGAGGACGGTTCTCGCCACCTCAATCGCCCGCTCCAACTCACGCTGATGAATATCCACCGGCAGGTCTGCAATGCGCGCACGATAATCCGTGACCGCCCGTTCCAGACGCTCCTCAACTTGCGCCAACAAATCCGGCATGATAAGACTACAAAAGTCCAAAATGACGGGGTCGCTACAAGCTCATGCTTTGAAAAACCGTCGTTTTGAGGTATATTGCACAACATGGATGAAAAAGGGTACGAACAAGATAAACCTCTTGAGTTGATGCTTGATGACATTCGCAAAATCGGCACCGAAACCGTGCGGTTGGCGGGGATTTATCGCGCGCCTCTCATCAAGCCTGACCACCAGCCCGCACGCCAAGAAAACGACGCGGAGCATTCTTTGGCGTTGTCCGCCTCTGTGATTTATCTCGCTCACGAGTATTATCCGGAGTTGGATCGGGGGTTACTCGCGGATTATGCGTTTGTGCACGACCTTGTGGAGGTCAAAGTCGGCGACACGCCCAGCCTGCGCTTGACCGACAAAGACCGCGAGGAGAAAACTCAAAAAGAGCACTTGGCACTGCAAGAAATCATTAACTCTGGCGAGTTGCCGAAATATTTTGTGGAAAAATTGCTGGAATACGAGGATGAGGCCACGCGCGAATCGCGGTTTGTGCGCGCTGTTGACAAACTTTTGCCCTCCAATGTGGATATTTTGATGGTGAAAAACGGTTATGGGTCGCAAATTATCGACCGCTTGAAAGATGTTTTCAAAATCCAAGACCACCAAGAGTTTGCGAAAGCCCACAAAGAATATCTTGAAAACTTTGAGAATCACTTTGGCGAAGAGTTTCCTGAGCTGGTGGAGTGCCTGCGCAAACAACAAAGCCTCTTGAACTCGGAAATTGAATACAAAGAAACGGGCGCGCACCAGATTAATTTTGAAGATTTGAGTATGAACTGGTCCAAAACATGATAAACTAAACATGAAAGGTTTGTATTTTTATGAAAATTGAAAAAGCCATCATTTCCACCGCCGGTTATGGCACTCGGCGGCTGCCCATCACCAAAACCATCGACAAAAACATGCTGCCCATCGGCAATCGACCGGTGATTGATTATGTGGTGGAAGAGTGCGTGCTGGCGGGCATCAAGGACATTTTCTTGGTGGTAAATGACGCGAAAAACGGGCAAATCAAAGCTTATTATGGCGAAAACATCCGGCTTGAAGAGTTTTTGCAAGCGCGCGGCGCGGAGGAAAAATTGGCGAAATTACAGACCGCGCCAAAGGGTGTGCGGCTGCATTATGTGGAACAAAACGTCAACGACCGTTACGGCACCAGCGTGCCCGTGACACTGGTCGCGGAAAAATTCAAGTTGAACGAACACGTGGCGTTGTGCAACGGCGACGACCCGTTTTGGAACGCCAAAGACGGCTCCGATGTCAAGACTTTGATTGAGGGCGTGCAGTCCGACGACGAATCCGCGATTATGGGCTATGAAGTGCCGAAAAGGGAAGTGCCAAGATACGGCATGCTGGAAAAAAACGCCGACGGCATGTTGACGGGCGTGGTGGAAAAACCGGCGCTTCGCGAAGTCACCTCCACTTTGGTGAACTTGAACCGCGTTGTAATGTCGCCGGAGCTAATCAAAGTGATGGTGGAATACACCAACAACCACCATTTCGGCCCCAAAGACCAAGAATACATGCTGACCGACGGTTACTCGGAATATTTAAAGCGCGGTGGCAAAATGCGCGTCGTGCCCTCCACCGGCCAGTGGTTGGATTGCGGGAGTTTGGAGGGGTGGTTGAATGCTAATAACGTGGTGAATAGCAAGCAGTAGCTTGTGGAAAACTACTAACTTTCCTTAAATTACCCCCTCCCTATTGCAAAAATCTGAAAAAGGCTTATACTTAAGATAAGGAGGTTCAGATGAGTGACGAGTTAGATAATTTCATTGATGATATTTTGAAACAAAAGGGTATGGACAAGGCGGTGGATGATGTGTATGACGAACTGCATGCCGATTTGAAGTCGCGGCTGCTTGACCAGATCGACCGCGCTGTGGTGAGCGCCATGCCGGAAGATAAAATTGACGAGCTGAACGATTTGTTGGACAAAAATCCCGACGCCACCGACCAAGACATCCAAAACATCGTCGCGAGCTCCGGCGTGGACGCGGCGCAAGTCACCGCCCAAACTCTATTGCGTTTCCGCGACTTGTACCTTGGGAATGCGGTGGTGACGGAGGCGTGAGATGGAGCACAATAGCTACACCAGAAACCCTGATTCCATGACGGATGAGGAACGTCAAGCCTTTATTGAACAATACGGCAACCCCGAACAGTTGCGCGTGGCGATGATTGACCAATCCCATGACGCACGCGAGTCTGCCCGAGATTTTGCAGATTATCGGCTAAATAAAGAGTTGGGCGACGCAAAAGGGGTGCGCGGGTTTTTGAAAAAAATCTGGAAAGGCAATTACGCCAAAGAATATTATCGTTCAAAATATGCTCGCGAAGCTTTAGAAGACATTAAACATCAGCAAAATATTTATGCCAAACAAGGTGAAGAGGGTGAAGCAAGCAGGGCGCGACTTGCGACCATTCAACGTTTTCAAAGTGAATATGAAGAAATGATTCATGAAGGCGAAAACAAAGAGGAACTTGGTCAGGATGCTCCAGCTGTCGTGGCTATTAAGGAAGCGATTAAGACATATGCCGAAACCGACAATGTCGAAACGGCGAAAGCCAATTTGGAAGAGGCGAAAAAGCGCATTCTTAAAGATTATTATGCGATGGACATTGATGAAATTACTTCTAACGAAACTGGGCAATCGTGGAGAGAGCGCCGAGAACGGAGCAAGGCGCACGGAGAAGCAGGGGATATGGTGATGGTCGACAATCTTACGGCTATTGCCGAACAGGCACGATTGGCGGTGGATCACGGTTTTGCGATTGAAAATGTTATGAACGGCATGAAAGTCATCAACGGTGAATCGCGTTCGGGTGTGCGCAGTGAAGCGAAATTGAGCAAAGTGGACAAAGTGATTGAAAAATTGCAGGAGAAATCTCGCGGGCTAGTCAACCCCACCACCATCGCTCTCGGCGCATCTGCCGTGGCGTGCGCCTTGAAATTCGCTGAACGCGGTGTGATTGGAAAAGCCGCATCAGTTATTGTGCCCGGTGTGTCGGCGGCGTTATTTGCGGGCTTGAACGAAAAGGTCAAACTCAAAGAAGAGCGGGCCCAACACATGCGCGAGATGGCGCAAGGCAAGAAAATGTCAGAAACCGACAAAGCGCGGGCGGAGTTGGACGCCACGATTTATGACATGCGCGGGGCGGGCGAGATGACAGCAGAGTTGAATGACACATTGGCGTTTTTGAACGGCTTGTCGCGGGAAACTGCGCCGACTGCCGAGCAACAGAGCCAGATTGAAGCGGCACGGCAGGCGCTGTCGGCAATTGACGCGAGAATCAGGCTTTCAGACCGAAAAGGTATTGATCTTGTGGCATATTCAGATGTGATGAACGTTGAGGCGGAACGTTTTGCGTTGGACAAAACGCGCGCCGAAACCCGCAAAGCCCTGATGGATTTACGCCGCGGGTTGAATCCTGATGAATATAACAATCGGGGTGGTGATGAAGCCTTCAGGCAAGCGTTGGCGAGTGACGCTCTGAGGGTTGAGGCCACTATTGAGCAAGAAGAAATTACCACCAAAGACCAAGCATACAAAAAACTCCGCAATCGTCGTGTTGCCAAAGCGGCAGCCGTTGGCGGACTGACCGGACTGATGATTGGCACGGGGATGCAAGAAGCTATGGCGTTCGCCAACAACAATGTGGTGGGCGGCATTGAACACCTGTTCAATCCAAATGCCACAGGCACCAGAGGCACTATGCTTTTCAGTGTTTTGAATAATGAAGGCGAGGGCGGAGTAGCGCTGTTGGGAGCCACGCGCACCCTTGAAACCAGCGACACCTTGAATGACACTCAGCACGGCGGCAATGGCACCGTGCGGCTCAGTAGTGAAAGCAACCTCGTGCAAGACCAAGACGGCACATATTCGATTTTGGACTCCCGTCAAGGCGGGCAGACGAGAGTTGCCGGACTGACAATTGACCAACAAACCGGACAGTTCACCGAAGAATCGCTCGACCGACTGCGCGAGCTGAATTACGCCGTTGATGTGAGCTCGGAAAACGTTCTGATTGACACTTCAACCACCGAAACTATCACTCAGCCCATGTCAGAATGGCTGGAAAATAACCAAAACAGCACCGAAGTTTCAAGAACAATTTGGTTTGGCAACGACACGTCCGGCGTTTATGAAGGCTCTGAGCTCGCGTTCCATTACAACGGTGTCGATGACAACGGTTTGCTGTCTTTTGATTACAACCTTGACGCTCCAGCGCCACACCAAGCCGGTGAAGTGTTGAACTTGCATGAACTATCCGATGCTGGGAGGCTGTTCGTGTCCATCACGCCAGATGGCAGCCACCAAAGTCAAGCTATCGTGGCGGAACTGATTGACGGAAAACTGCACATCGACCCCAATTCTGCATTCGGACAAGCCTTTGACCTCAGCCAAACCACCGGTCCCACCAGTGGGCGCTCCTTCCAAGAGATGTTCAAAGGCGCCTATATTGAAGTCTTCACCCCAAGAGAAGAAGTCACCAAAACCGTCATTGACGGTGTGACCCAACTGACCACCGCTGACGGCGGGCCAGTCAACATTGCCGTCCTCGCCACCCAAACTGGTCAAAACGCCATGGACGCTATCACTAGCACCGTCACAACTACCCAACCCGTCCCCACCGAAATCTTCCACACCAACATTCTTGCCCCTGACCTCATTGAACCAATTCCCACCTATGTCACCGAAACCGAAATGCCCCCGATTATTCCCATTGTCCCACGCCGTTCTTTGCAGGCCGCTGAACGCTCCCCCGCGCCCCCCCCCATTGATATCGACTATGGCTATTACTATAACGGTGGAGAATCCACGCCGGACGTGATAAGTCCGCGTTACCAAAATGAGGCAGGGACATGGGTGGAGGCAGATGGGTCGCCCGTAGAACGCAACGTTCAAAGAGAGCGGCAAAATATCGGTGCCTATATTGAACGACAAAGGCAAAGAGACCCCGCTCATATCGCAAGAGTAGAAGCAGTTGCCAATAAATTACCACCTATCGGCAACGAAGTCCGTGTTGCCGTAAACGTCCCAGCTTATATGGAAGAAAAGAATATTTATCACTTCTTGGAAGAGTATATGAAACAAAAGGATCCACAAGGCAACCGGCTGAACCCGCAAACCTTTGAAATAAACGTTATGGTAAATCGCAGAGAGGGGACTCCTCCAGATAATACAGTGGGCGAAATTGAACGATTTATTAGAGATTACAACACTAATAACGCGGGGTCGCCAGCAAATATCAACTACTATGACATTGAACTGGACGAAAGTCATGCCAACGTGGGTTATGCGCGCAAACTGATTACGGACGCCACACTAATGCGCAACTTGCAACGCGCCAACCAAACAAGCCCCCTGTATATAGAAAGCGAAGATGCTGATATCACCCATATTGACACTCACACCATTTCGAACTTGATTGAAGCATTGGATAAAAATCCTCATTTGGATATGGTTCGCGGCATGGATGATCGCGATCCAGAGATTCTGAAACAAAACGATTATTTGTTCTTAAGGAGGCGCGCCACCGACTTCGCCCAAAAACTAATGGCTGGACGGAGAATGTTGCGCAACCTCAATAACCCAAACTGGAATAGCCAATGGAACCGTGTCTACATGAACGGCTGGAATAGTGGGTATTCTGCAGAATCCTATGCCTTAGCCGGTGGATATAACTCTGTGAGATCGGGAGAAGACATGCAACTTGGTGAAAAAGTTACAAAAATGCGAGGTGGAGATGGAGCGCCGAGAGGAGAAAATTTGGAAGTAATCGGCTGGGTCAAAACACGTTCATCATCTTTGCCTCGTAGAGAATTAATGGGTGTCATAGAAGGAAAACAAACTTACAGTGGCTTTGGGGATGAAGAACTTGAAAAACGGATTCGCAGCATGACCATTACAGAAATGTTGGATGACATACAAGACCTCTCCCGAATTGATAATAACAACCAAGATAAGTTCACCGGTTTCCTCAAAGGTATGGCAACTCACATCAAAAATGACTTAGCCATGCATTCTGCCAAAGAAGTTGAAAAATCTGTGAAACGCATGTTATGGGGACTAGGTTTCAAAAGTGCAGATTATTCAATTTCAATGACTGATAAAAACGGTCAGCCATTAACAAGTGATGTCTATAATCCTGATCAAACCGATATACACCTAAACATCAATACTTTAGATAACTTAAAAGCAGCACTAAACAGATACCGCGCGGAAAATCGTGACACATGGTTCTTAAAAAGATATTAAAAGGAGGAGTAAATGGATTATAAAAAAGCACTGTCGGAGCTAGACGAATTGAAAAACGTCGCTCTAGCCGAATTAAACAAAGTTTCCACACCTGAAGACGCAACACCAGAACAAAAATTTGAGTCAGCACTAGGTCTGCTCGGTTTTGAATACAAAAAACAAACCATTGAGCAGGCATTGTCGGCCATCAATGAGGTTCAAGAGCCCATCCAAAAACAAGAGATGCTTATGCGTCTCATCAATGAAATAGAGTTCTTGCAAGATAATTTTTCCGAAGCTCAGAATCCACCCACACCAGCTCCCCAAAGCTAGTTTTTTTCACTCAAATATGCTAAACTGGGGAGGTTGGGGCATTAGCTCAGCTGATAGAGCGCTACATTCGCATTGTAGAGGTCGGGGGTTTAAGTCCCCCATGCTCCACCAACCGAAAACGCTGTTCATCCTTTTTTGATTGAACCGCCCAAAAGGTTACTATGTAGTAACTACTTTAGTTATGTCTTTAATTATGCTATAATGCCCCCATGCAACAAGTTTTCAAAATCGCACGACACCGGTGGAGGTTTTTGTGGGAAATGATGTTGCTGGCTTTGTCGGGCATGACTTTGGTTTATATCGGAGTGTTTGCAGCGTATGAGCTGCATTTTTTTGAACCAAACAAAGACCTCCAACTTTCAATGGTGGAAAGCCAAACCATCGAAAACGTCGGCATTGAATCGATTATTGAATGGGGGCAAATGATGATTGCGGTGCATTATCCGACCACTACCAACCCCGCTGTCAACCAGCGCCTCCGGCAATACGCAAACGACTTGGTCAACCAATTCAAACAAACGGAAGCTCCAAGTGGCCATGGTCATGCCGAGCTGTATGTTTCTTTTCGAACCTATAAATCTGGTGAAGACATTCTCGGTTTCCAATTTGACCTCATTGAGCGCCACGCCAGCGGCAGCGTAAAAAACGAAACCCAAAAACTCAGTTTCAACTTGCGCACTGGTGATGAAGTGGCTTTTGACAACTATTTTGACGAAAACAACCAACCCATCGTGGCGCAAACCCCCAACCCCGAACACGCCCGCGTCGTCACACCGGAAAGCACGGAGAACAAAAAACTGGTCGCCCTGACTTTTGACGACGGCCCACATCCCGAGTGGACGAACACTCTTTTGGACATTTTGCAACGGGAAAACGTGCCTGTGACCTTTTTCGTCTTGGGGTCACGCGCCAACCACTATCCAGACATCGTGCAAAGAGCCGCCAGCTCCGGACACCAAATCGCCAGCCACACCTTCAACCACAAAAACTTGACCAAGTTATCCCCCAGTGACATGCGTTATGAAATCGACGAAACCGCCAACATCATCGAACGGATTACCGGTGGAAAACCCGCCTTCATGCGCCCGCCATACGGCGCCATCGACCAAGCCGTCAAGGACGCGGCAGGCACCCCCTTAATCACGTGGTCAGTCGATCCAGAAGATTGGAAAAGTCGCAACACCGAACAAATCTTCACCCACGTCACCGACCACACCACCGACGGCTCCATCGTCTTATTACACGACATGTATGGCACAACAGTGGACGCCGTCACCAAAATCATCCCCGAAATGCGTAGCCGCGGGTTTGTGTTTTTGACCGTGCGACAATTGATGGACGCGCGGGGCAGGCAACTGGAAAATGGTGGCATTTATCGCCAAGCCGCGCCATAGCATGCAACTCGCCACCCGCCACGAAAAAGCCAGTGATTAGCTGGTTTTTGCCGGCTTTAAGGCTATATCAATGCGTCGCAATCCAATCATCAAACCGCTGCTTAATCGTCATAAACTCGTCATAAGAGGCTTGCAAACTGGCATTCTCCGTCTGTTCCTGCAACTCGTGAATGCGTAGCGCCATATATTCCGCCTGATAACTCATCTCAAGCGCAAAGTTCCGATCCAAAATCGCATTCATGCTCGCCGAAGTGAACGCATTATCCAGCGACAACTTCACGCTCTCCTCTGTGTCCACCGCCTCCGCTGTCCCATCCCCCGCTCCCTGAATCGACGCCCACACCGCAGGGTAATCGCGATTGAAATTGGCCAAAACTGTCTTGAGGTCGTTGGATAAAGACTTCAAATTACTATTTTTAATTGAGGAGTGATATTTTCCCACCACCTCATTCAGATTAATTGAACGCATGCCCACCGAATAAGCCAGCCCCTTCAGTCGCGAAGTCGCCTGCTGAGCGACCATCATCATCGCTATCAGCCCCACCACCGCCACCAAAATCGCACCCAAAATAATGAAAGTCTTGTGATTCAACCCCAATCCAAAAGGCAACTGAAATCCCACCTTGCCGGTCTTTGGGTTGACTTTCTTGTCAAGCTTCCCGCCAGATATCTGATTTAAATAATCCGCATTATCCATACGCTTATCATACAGCAAAACTTACTTAAAAGCTACTGTTTTTTCCACTTTACCTATTGACAAAAGTAAAGCGATTTGATATACTCTTTACCATAACATAAAAGTAAGGAGCAACCAAATATGTCATACATCGCAACCGTCTCCAGCAAGGGGCAAATTACCTTACCAAAGCCCATCCGCGAAATGTTTGGGCTAAGCACAGGCAACAAAACTCGGCTGGAAATCAACAAAAATAACGACGAAATAGTAATGACGAAAGTCGAGGACTTAGATGAAGTCTTGACCAAAATGCACGAATACACCAAAAAAATCGCTAAAAAACACCACATCAAAGCTGGATTAACGGTCTCTGAAATGAAAGAAGCTTATGCCAAAACCGAAGCCGGTAAGCGACGCCTAAAAGAAATGGCTGGACTCTATGATTGAATCACTTGATACCAGCATTTTGGTGAGATTAATCACAGGGGACATCCCACACCAATGCCAAAAAGCGCGTCACATCATCAATCGACCGGTAAATTACCACGTCGCTGACATAGCAATCGTTGAGCTGGTTTACGTTTTGGAAAACTACTACCATTACGACCGCGCCCACATCAACGAAGCCCTTTTTAGCATTATCGATCTGCCCAACATCAAATGCAACCGCGCCCTCTTCCAATCCGCCCTCCCCATCTATCTCGCCCACCCCAAACTCTCCTTCGTGGATTGCTGCCTCACCGAATATGCCCGCCTCAAGCAGTCCGAACCCCTCTGGACGTTCGACAAAAAACTTGCCATGCAATCCGGCACCGCCAAGGAGCCTTGAGCGACTAACAACGGTGAGAGAGGCTGCCACAACCACCCGCCTATCTATTTCGTAAAAACTCACTCAACATATACAAAGGCACATCGTATAAATTACCCGTCTGTTTATAATCCGCCTGAGACGATCGCACATTTTTCGGATGAAGTTTGCAGGCTTTTTGCACATTTTTCGGATGAGGTGTCACTATATATGTGATAAAATATACCCATGCAAGACGCCAAAGAAGAAGTGAGAAGTCGGCTGCCGGTTGAGGACGTCATCGGGCAGTATTTGGAGTTGAAGCGCGCGGGGCGCAATTTGAAGGCGTTGAGTCCTTTCACCAATGAGAAAACGCCCAGTTTCATGGTCAGTCCTGAAAGGGGAGTGTGGCACGATTATTCTTCGGGCAAGGGCGGCGATATTTTCTCTTTCATTATGGAGGTGGAGGGCATGACTTTTCGCGAGGCTTTGGAGCACTTGGCGCACAAGGCCGGCGTCGACCTCAAGCTGTATAACTTTCGCACCGATGAAACTGCCGCCAAAAAACGCAAAAAACTGCTGGCGGTGTTGGGGCTCGCGGAAAAATATTACCGTTTCACCTTGACAAAAAATCCAAAAGTGATGGAATATGTGTTTTATAAGCGCAACCTTGCCCGCAAAACCGTCACCGATTTTCGCATTGGTTATGCACCGAGTTCCGGCAAGGCCTTGACCGATTTCTTGAAAAAACGCGGCTGTTCGGAGGCGGAAATCACGGCGGCGGGGTTGTTCAACCGGTTCAAAAGCGATTTGTTCAAGGGTCGAATGATGATACCGTTGATGGACAGCGGGGGGGCAACAATTGGGTTTACGGGCAGAATCGTGGACGACGCAGACAAAAACGCCCCAAAATACCTTAATTCCCCGCAGACTTTCGTGTATGACAAAAGCCGGCACGTGTTTGGGCTGAGCCAAGCCAAAGACGCCATCCGGAAATCCGGCTTTGCGGTGATTGTGGAGGGCAACATGGACGTGATTTCGTCGCACCAAGCCGGCGTTTGCGAGGCGGTGGCGACCGCCGGCACTGCCATGACTGAGGAGCAGCTGAAAACTCTCTCGCGCTGGACAACCGACCTCCGGCTGGCCTATGACGGCGACGCGGCGGGGGTGCGGGCGGCGGAAAGAGCAGTGGGTGTTGCCAGCAAACTCGGCATTAACCTCTCTATCATCGCTGATTATGGTGCCAAAGACCCCGACGAACTAATCCAAAAAGACCCCGCGCTGTGGCAGGCCGCCGTGCAAAACACCCAACCCGCCATGGAATGGGTGCTCGCGCAATATGAAACCACATTGGACTTGTCGACCGGCGCGGGGAAACGGGAATACAGCTCCAAGGCACTGGAGTTAATCAACCACATCGTCGATGAAGTGGAAAAAGCGGAATATGAGCGAAAATTGGCGGAAAAGTTGAAATTGTCCGAAGACGCCATCAAGCACAAAGCCCAAACCTTGATTGACCAAGCAATCAAGCCGCGCCCCAAAAAACCGATGAAAATCGCAGAACATGCCGCCCCGCCACCCGCTGAAAACTTGGTTTTGGACACCATTCTTGGGATTTATTTGTGGCAAGGCGGGCTGCCCACCGCACACTTGGAAGGTTTGGAGTTTGCGGAAGACGCGAAAGCCGCCGTTGCGCGCGCCATCATCAACGGGCAAAAACTTGACAAAAAAGCCGGTGATGTTTATACTACTGCACAGGTATTAAGCCTACGAGCAGAGGGAAGATACTCCGTCTTGGAAAACATTGATTTTCAGCAAGAATTGGAGTCCCTGCTAAAAGAAGTAGAGAAAAATAAAGTCAAACAACAGATTGACGAGTTGTCCAATTTAATTCGGGAAGCTGATGAATCGGATGACTTGGAATCTGTAACAGAACTGCAAAAACAAAAAATAGCATTAACCAAACAATTAGAAGGATTAAACAAGGAATATCATGAGCGATAAAGACGATTTGGAATTACTTGAAGATATCAGCGGCGATTTGGATCCGGCGGAATTGGAAGAGATTCCGGAGGAGGAGTTGCAACTTTCGATTGAGGCGGACATTAATGAGGTGTCGGACGACTCTGTGAAGTTATATCTGCATGAAATTGGCAAAATACCCCTGCTCACCAACGAGGAGGAGTATGAGTTGGCGAAACGGATTTTGAAAGGCGACAAAAAGGCGAAGGACAAGATGGTGGAGTCCAACATGCGCCTTGTGGTGTCGATTGCCAAGCGCTATTCGGGGCGCGGGCTGGACTTTTTGGATTTGATTCAAGAGGGCAACACGGGGCTACTGAGGGCGGTGGACAAGTTCGATCCTGAAAGGGGTTTCAAGTTTTCCACTTATGCCACGTGGTGGATTCGTCAAGCCATCACACGGGCGATTGCCGACCAAGCGCGCACCATCCGGATTCCGGTGCACATGGTGGAGACCATCAACAAACTGTTGCGCACACAGCGGCGCATGACGCAAGAGCTGAACCACGAGCCGACGATTGAGGAGCTAGCGGAAGAGCTGGACATGGAGCCCGCGAAAATTGAGCACGTCATGAAAATCAAGCAAGATGTGGTGTCGCTGGACGCCGCGATTGGCAAAGACAGCGACGATGATGATTCGGTGATTGGCGATTTCATCGAGGACGAGGCGCAAACTTCACCTGAAGAGGCGGCGTCCGTGCAGCTTTTGAAAGAACAAATCCAAGCTGTGCTGTCCACCCTCAGCGAACGCGAACAAAAAATCATCCGCATGCGCTTTGGCATTGGCGGCGGGCGCAGTCACACTTTGGAAGAGGTCGGCAGCGAGTTTTCGGTGACGCGCGAGCGCATTCGCCAAATCGAGGCGAAAGCCTTGGCGAAACTGCGCAAGAACCGCGACACGAAGAAATTGCATGAATATTTGAAGTAATTTTTGTCGCAAAAACTGTCGCAAATATGTCGCGAAACTAACTCAGCATTGCGCCTTATGCCTCTACCGATAAACCTCACGACGATGCGCAATAGTAATCAACTCCAAAATTAACTCATCATCAATAATCTCCACCAACAACCGATAATCGCCAATCCGGTAACGCCAATATTGTTTTAAATCATGTTTCAGTCGCTTGCCACGCAAGCGTGGATTGTCGGTTCCCTCCAGATTTTCAGCCACCCATCGAACAACATGCGTGGCATTTGCGCGACCGATTTTGGTTAAATCTTTCTCAAAGCGTGCCGTCGGAACGATTTTATACGCCATATTGCGCCTTCAGCTCGTCCCACGTCGCTGAAGCTTTGTGGTTGGCGTTATATTCTTCGGCGCGACTAATTACAGAGAGGTCAGCCTCATCGCTGTCGTTTTTGAGAACAATCTCGTCACTACCAGCAGCATTTTTTGCCACCATAATCACAAAAGAATTAACCGACAACCCCAATCTTTCCGCAGCACACTTAATCAACTCCTTAGTTTCAGAGGTGGTTTTGATGACCATCATTGCATCTTTAGCCATAACTTTACCCTTTCTTCACCATTTATTATTAGTATATTTACCATATTACTACACTCAGCTCTAAAATGCAAGCCCAGTTTTCTCATAATACTCTAATCCGCTCAACCCCATTTAAAAAACTTCGTAAAAAGCTTGCATTATGGCAACGTTTACCATACAATATATGGCAGTTATGGTTAAGAGACGTGAGGAGAAGTCAGCTAATATTGCCTTATTAAGTAAGGTACTGTTGCCTACCCCCCCCCCCCCAGATGGAAAGGCTAAATGGTCAACGCTTAAGTTTCTTGCAATAGCCCTCATCATGGTTTTTAGTCCGGTCGCCAATGTGGTAATGGGGGAGTTGGCTTATGCGGATATCAATCCCAGTAATATTATCATCTCCAGCACCTTCGGTCCAACCAGCGGCGGCGACACCCTAACCTTCACCAGCCCAGAGTTTCAGTTCAACCCCATAAATTATACATACAACGGCACAAACGGCGCCGACGGCAGCCCGCAAACTTTCATCGCGCCCACCGACGGCGATTACCAAATCGAACTCTGGGGCGCGCAAGGAAACAACGCCACCAATGGCGCCAAAGGCGGCTACACCAAAGGCACCATTTCCTTAAATGCCGGCGACACGCTTTATTTTCATGTTGGCGCCCAAGGAGTCGGCGCAGTCGGTGGCTACAATGGCGGGGCTTCCGGCGGCTTGAGTGGTGGCGGTGGCGCAACGGACGTACGTTTAGAAAATGGCGCGTGGAATGATGAAATTGGCTTAAACTCACGCATTATGGTGGCAGCTGGTGGCGGTGGATACGGTCAATATTCAAACATTGTTCGTAATTTTGGATACGGTGGCGGATTAACCGGCGGCACTGGGACAGGCAACGAGAATGGTAGAGGCGCCACTCAAACCAGTGGAGGATCTGGGGGCACGGCATACGGTGGCGCTGGGGCTGGAAGCGCTGGCACGTTTGGCATTGGTGGTGCTGGCATAACTAATGCCTCTGTGGGTGGCGGAGGTGGCGGATACTATGGTGGCGGAGGTGGTAGCAATTCTGCTTGTTGCTGGGGTGGCGGTGGTGGCGGCTCGTCTTATGTTTCCGGGCTAGTCGGCTCAGTAGCAATCGCCGGACAGAGCGACCGTTCGCCACGACAAGATAGTAGTGACAATCTTTGCGCCAATGGCACCACCGACCCCGTATGTTCAGAACATTACTCTGGTAAAGTTTTTTCAGATACTTTAATCGTTGCCGGCAACGCCGAAATGCCCACCCCGAGCGGTGGCACTGAAACCGGTCACGCTGGCAACGGCTACGCCCGTATCACCAACGCAGATTTAATTGGCACGACCACACTAGACAATGTTACTATTGACGGCACTCCATGCTCCGACATCGCCATTATAAGTGTGCAGACTTTTCAATGCAAAACACCAGCCCACACCACCGGCGCAGTGGATATCGAAATTACCATTGATGACGACGTTATTACCTTACCTGACGCTTATACTTATTGGGACTACTCGCCAAAAAATGTAAGTACGCTCCTATCCGCGACCATCACTTTTAGCGGTGGCAGTCTTGGTGGCTTATCCAGCAACGATATTGTAGTGACTTTCGGAACGGAAACTGGTGAGAATATCACCATTGTTGATGATACTACTTTTACAGTTGACATCCCCACTTCTCTCAGTAGTGGAGATTGGGACGTAATTTTATCCATCAACAATAAAGCCAAAACCCTCGGCACCATAGGAACATTTGGCAATACTTCTTTATCCCGACAATTCGGTCCAGCGACAGGTGGAGTGGCGTCAGATTTCTCCGGCATGAAAGAATATAGTTTTCCGTACACCGGAAGCACCTCAACGTTTACGGCCCCCATTAACGCCAACTACACATTCCAACTTTGGGGCGCGCAAGGAAACAACGCCACAAACGGCGCCAAAGGTGGATATACCAGAGGTGTCATTGGGCTGAATGCTAATGAAGTTGTATATATCAATGTTGGTGGTCAAGGTGTTGGCAAGACTGGCGGTTATAACGGCGGGGCTTCCGGAGGCTTGAGTGGTGGCGGTGGCGCAACAGACGTACGTTTAGAAAATGGCGCGTGGGACAGCGAAACCGGCTTAAACTCACGCATTATGGTAGCGGCTGGCGGTGGAGGATATGGTCAGTATCTTAGCTATATTCGTCAATCTGGATACGGTGGCGGACTAACTGGTGGCGGAGTAAGTGGGTCTGATGGTGGCGGTGGTGGCGCCACTCAAACCAGCGGAGGAGCTGGGGCAGGGGCATATGGCGGTGCTGTTGCTGCAACCGCTGGCACATTTGGCGTTGGTGGTGCTGGAGTAACTAACATCAATACAGGCAACGGCGGCGGCGGATATTATGGCGGCGGAGGTGGCGGCAATTCTGGGTGTTGTTTTGGCGGCGGAGGTGGCGGCTCGTCTTATGTTTCCGGACTAATTGGCTCAGTCGCCATCGCCGGACAAAGCGACCGTTCGCCACGACGAGATAGTAGTGACAATCTTTGCGCCAATGGCACCACCGACCCCTTATGCTCAGAACATTACTCCGGCAAAGTCTTCTCCGGCGCGCAAACCATCGCCGGCAACTCCAGCATGCCCAGCCCCACCGACAACTCCACGCAAATCACCGGCAACAGCGGTGACGGATACGCTACAGTTTCGCTTCTAGCATCAGTCTTCATCGATGGTGAATTGTGCCCACTAACAGCGAATTTGACTGCCTGCACACCAGCAGCACACCCAGCAGGCAGCGTAGACGTGCAAAACAATAATTTTTCCAACAATGAATTAGTAACCGTCGGCACCTACACCTACGTCGACTTCGCCCCCAAAACCGGCTCCTTCCTGGGCGGCGAAACCGTGACCTTCACAGGCGGCAACTTCTCCAACCTAACACCAGCCGACATCGAAGTGAAATTTGACGACCTGCCCGCCACCAACATCACAATTGTGAACGACACGACCTTCACCGTGACCACCCCCGCGCACGCAGCAGCGACGGTGGACGTCTACGTCTCAATCGCCGGCGACGCATGGACAGTCGAAGACGGCTACGAATACACCTCTACTTTCATCACCCTGTCACTCAGCTTTAACCAAATTAACCTTAGTGGTACGCCCAATCAGTTGTTGTCGGGTTATTTAACCGCTAATGTCAAAACCAATAATGCCGGAGGTTATCACCTTGATATTGCCGCTGGTGACAGTGGAGTAGACCTTGTTTGCACTATTAGTGATGAAAAATACTACATTGAGGCGCTGGAAGAAGTTGGTTTGATGTTGAACAATCATTGGGGGTATGCGGTTGGCGACACCGACAGCACACCCAACAACTGGCAAGGCATTACCGTTTTCCCAACACCCATCAAAACCTCCGACTCCAGCACAGATTTGTCGCAAGGCGAAGACACTGTCGTGTGGTTCGGCGCAAAAGCCACTTACGATTTGCCTGCTTGCGAATATACAGGGGAGGTGGTAATCTCTTTGACGCCGGAGGTTTAGCTTGCTATTTCCCAAATTGCATAAACTCCACTCCCCATCTGACCCACCCACAGCGAACGCGAACAAAAAATCATCCGCATGCGCTTTGGCATTGGCGGCGGGCGCAGTCACACTTTGGAAGAGGTCATCTATACCGCTCCGCCACCCGAACACGTGGAAGATTTGACAGTCCGGCTCCTTGATTACCTCAAATTGAACTTCCAGTCGATTAATCCGCTGATTTTGGCCGCAATCCTGCACATTGAATTTGTTGACATCCATCCCTTTACTGACGGCAATGGTCGTTTGGCGCGACTTCTGACCTTGTTGATGTTGGGATTGACCAATTATGATTTTCGTGGCACATTAGTGCCGGAAAACTACTATATTGCCGACCGTTCGGCTTATTATGAAGCCATCCGTTCGGCGCAAGGTAAAAAATATGACCTCAAACAGTTTCCAGACTTAACGACATGGATTGACTATTTCATAGGTGGAATTGCTTATTCAGCGCTTGAAGTATTGGAGTCGGTGACCTTGATTGAAACACCGCTCGCAACGCGATTTACAAAAAAAATGTCAAGTGATTCAATACAGATTTTGAGTTATGTCAAACAGTTTGGCTCAATCACCATTGAAACCGCCACCGAACTACTGCCCGACCTCAATCGCCGCACCGTACAACGTCGTTTGAAAAAATTAGTTGATGACGGACAGCTCAAAATCGTGGGCGAAACCAAAAACAGCCACTATATCTGGCAGCCAGAGCCGTAATTTTTGTCGCGAAAACTGTCGCGAATTTGTCGCAAAAGGGCTTTGGCACGGCGGCTATGGTGGCAGATTGGTGGGCGGTGGAGTGGTCGGGAAAAGTATTGGACGGGCGTCAACACCTCTCCAGCTCCCACTCCCCAAATTACATAGCTTCTATTCCTCAAATTACATAAAATGTATTCCACATATTGCATAAACTAACTTCTTTTGCTATAATTCCCCCATGATAGAACGCCAAGTCACCCCATATCTCACTAAACTATTGAAAAAGTATCCGATTGTTTCGGTTACCGGTCCAAGGCAGAGCGGAAAGTCTACATTGCTAACCAACGTTTTGAAAAATTACGCATACGTTTCACTGGAAAATCCAGATATGCGCAGGTTTGCAATTGACGACCCGCGCGGTTTCTTGGAAAGATACAACGACAAAATCATTATTGACGAGGTGCAATACGCACCAGATTTGTTCTCGTACATCCAAACAGCAACCGACTTTACGGGCAAAACCGGACAATACGTCCTGTCCGGCTCGCAAAACTTCCTATTGTTGAAAAGCATCAAACAAAGCTTGGCGGGCAGGGTGAGTATTTTTCGGCTATTGCCTTTTTCGTACTCGGAGCTTGCAAAAAACCATATTGATCTAAGCACGAACAAACTAATGCTTCAGGGCGGCTACCCAAGAATATACGACAAAAACATTCCTCCGCAAGAGTTTTATGAAAACTATTTGCAAACTTATATCGACCGGGACGTTGACAGTCTGTTGAGCGTCAAAGAGATTTCTAATTTTAACAAGTTTCTCAAGCTTTGCGCAACGCGAATTGGACAAGTTTTGGATGTCACGTCGTTGGCGAGTGATTGCGGGATTGATCGAAAAACTGCCGTTTCGTGGTTGTCAGTTTTGGAGTCCAGCTATATTGTACTTCAGTTGATGCCATATTACGCCAACATCGGGAAACGTTTGATAAAATCGCCAAAATTATATTTTTATGACACGGGGCTAGCGAGTTATTTATTGGGCATCAAAAGCGAAAAAGCCCTGCAAGACGACAGCATGCGCGGGGCGCTGTTTGAAAATCTTGTGATAACCGAAATGATGAAAAATTACTTGAACCAAAAAACTATGCCGGATTTATATTTCTGGCGCGACAGCAACAAAAACGAAGTCGATATCATTGATGATACGGATTCAGAGCTAAAAATGTTTGAAATCAAGTCTGGCAAAACTGCAAAACCAGAGTTCCAGACAACTTTGCGCGAAGTTGCCAACATCTTGAAAGTCAAAAATCATCACCGCGCGGTGGTTTATGACGGGCAAACGCTGAAGAGCCCAAAAATGAGTTTTGTCAATTGGCGAGAACTTGCAAGCTATACTTTATGTATGTTTGACACCCATTCCGGTTAGTAGACACTGCGTCTTGATTTTTGTTGTAAAATTTACAACACTTGTATCTATAATAGTTATGATCCAAGACAAAAAGCCTCACGGCTACTTGACGTGGGGGGGGGGGGTAGAATTACCCTGTAGAGATTTAGTTACAAATAAAAAACCTGATAGCTTGCGAGAGAGAAAGAAGATTTTCAGCATGTTGCGATTTATTAAGAAAAAGTCAAACAAGATTGTTGGCGGATTGTTCCAACCAAAGGGCGCTAGCCGGAAGGTTCTTCCGCCCAAGCTCATTATCAAACATAAACTTTCGCACCAACTAGCCAATTTCTGCAAGCTACGCACGGTCGTGCTGACCGTGGCGCTATTGCTTCTGGGCGGCGTTGCCTTCGTGGCGATGAAACCGACGGAAGCCGTCGAAATTGAGGATATCACAGTCACCGCCGCTGAAGTCCAACAATACCTCTCTCAAAACCCTGGTGCCAGCCTTAACGACATCGTTGATAATTTTCCGGATGATATTGTGATTGAGTTTCCTGCCGGCACTTATCGCTTGTCAGACAATTTGATTATGGAGCGACGATTGGTGTTGAGGGGAGCTGAGGGAACGACGCCGGAGGATGTGATTATGGACGGCGGCTCGTATTTTGACGAGGCAGAGGATTTTCAGCCGGGGTATTCTCTTATGATCATGCACGCTGGGGCGATGGTGGAGGGGGTGACTTTGACGCATTTTAGCCCGGCGTACTACGGCGGAGGCTCGATTGATGTCAATGGGGGTACTGTTAACCGTTGTATTATTATGAATAACATTACTGATGTTCCGCTGTTTCCGGTCATCAAATTAACTGATGGAACTTTGAGCGGTAATTTGATAGCTCATAACGGTACTGGCGACTCGTATCTTACGGAGCGGCCTAGTGGCATTATCATCACATCCCACGGAGCGTCTCATATAGTCGGGAATACTATAGTCAACAACCAAAGTCCCAATTATTTCTATTCTGACAGGGTCACTGTCCCTATTGAACTAAGAGGAGACTCTATTTTGGAAAATAACGTATTTTTCAATAACTCTATTGGCACCAGCCAAACTCTAACAGATGCCAGCAATGGCAGGCAATATAAGGACACCTCTACTATTTCTATCGTAAACCGTAATTTTATGACATACTCTTCCAAAGAAGAAAGCGCCATAAAATACATGAACAACTGGATCCACAAAGACACCGAGAACAATGTCTTCACCCCCATCTATCTCGACACTGACGAAATCGAGCAACTGAACACTTACGCCAGCTATTTCACCAATTTTCCGCTGGACGCTATCGGTGCGTGGGACTATCCCGGCTCGCCCGGCAAGCCGGATTTTGACTATTCCCCCAGCGAGGGTTCGCCCTTGATTGACGCCGGCACGGACGTGTTTTATCCCGTCATCCAAAAAGACCTTGCTGGTCGTTCGCATTTTTTGGGCAACGCCCCCGACATTGGGGCTTATGAATCTCCTGGCGCCACTCCAACTTTCACCACTTTTCCAGGTGACATTGTTTATGTCACGGAGCACGGTTCCGGCGCCAAAGATGGCACCAGTTGGGAGAATGCCATGGACGGCAACGCCAAAGGCGGCGTCCAAAATGCCTTAATCGCCGCCGTGCGTGGCAAAGCCCACCAGATTTGGGTGGCGCAAGGCGAATATGTGGTGCCGGGCAGGGAGCTGCTGTATACTCGGACTATTTCACACTGGTATAAAGCCAACGATGGCATGGTGGGCGGCGTGTGGTCGGGGCTGTTGTTGGCGCCGATTGTTGGTGACGACCCAAACGACCGTATGGATATGAAATTGTATGGCGGGTTCGTCGGCAACGAAACTTCCATTGACCAACGCCCCAATTTTACTTACCAAAACTCTGAGGGGACGGATACTGGTTTGAGTCTGATTGGCTCTTCTCAGGGGCAAACCACACATTTTATTGGTGAGCGGGGGTATACGCTTGAGGGACAGTACATAATTCATAATGGTTTTGAACCTGACTACAACCTCCCGTTTGTACCCATCCAACCGGATTATATGAACCTCGTCAACCAAGACAACCCCACCGACCGGCAGCCCACTCTTCCCTCGCAAGGCGTGCATGTCATCAGCCAAGTCGAAGCCGGACACCAAGATGTCGAACCCCAAAAATACCAACCGCTGGTGGACGGTGTGGAAGTGAGTAATGGCTTCAGCGCCGTTTATCCAACTACACTTGTAGATAACATGCAACACGGTGTCAAAAGTGGTTTCCAAGGAGGAGCTGGCGTATTCATGTATAGCGGTCTATTAAAAAACGCTTGGGTGCATGATAATTATGACGCCGTCGCCAATTTCCAAGCCGACTTTTTGACGTGCGGCGGAGGGATATTCATGAATGGAGGAAAGCTAGAAAATGTTGTGGTCACTGACAATGTCTCCGAGACCACCGGCGGCGGCATTTTGCTGAGTGGCGCCAGTCTGTATGGCGGCTATATCGCCAACAACTATGCTTTCAACGATGGCGGCGGCATTCACACCGGCACGGAATACAACGACTCCGAAAGCTCACCGGAAATCGTCAACGCTGTCATTGTGAATAATCACAGCCTTGGCATTCCCACCAGCATGGAGCCGTCCCCGGGCGGCAACGGCGGTGGCTTATGGCTGAGCGACGCCAACAAGACTAGCCTTAAGAACTCCACTGTTTTTGGCAATTCAGCGGCCTCCGAGCGAGAACCATTTACCTTTAAGCTGACGATACCTGAAGATAGTTACTTGTACGGATATGGATATAAATCAGATTTAGATGGAGAATGGGTCTTAGATGATAGCTATCACCCCACCATAAAAATAGATTATGAGTGGGGGGAAGTGATTGCACAACCAATCAGATACACTCGTAAAGAGTCCTCAATCTTTTATTATTACATCTTCACTTGGTACGTGGACGGGGTTTTGCAACCAATATATGACCATTTGTTCTCAGAAGATGACATTTTGCCCGAAAACTTTAATGGCTTCTCAGTTGCTGGAATTAATAGTTCCTCAAAAAACACACCGACAACTTATAATTATTGGTGGGTGGTTCAATACTTATCTGATGCTTATTACATCACTATAGCAGATGATGGAACGCTGGCTGATTACAAATCCGACCTTGATGGAGAATGGGTGGTGGATGCATCATATCATTACGCATGCAGTGTGTACACACGCAGCGATATTACTAGATATATCCGTAATAAACCCTCACCTTACTATTATTATGTAATTGATGATAACCCTAAGTACAGTGGTGCTACTGGTCGGTCACTTCAAGCATTTTCAAAATATGATAACATAGAAGTAAGTTGTTCTGACAATAATAGCCTACAGCTTAATACTGATACGCTCCTCAATAATTACTACGCTGAAAGAACGTTTTATTATTATATGTATTCATATAGGAAAGACTTTACTATTCTTCCCATTGCCACCATCACCGGAGAATGGTCCGTCTATCAAGTACCGCCCCGCCTCGGAATCGTCAACGGCTCCGGTGACAACATCTATATCTCCGGTGGAGCGTTGACCAATGTGGCGAGTCTGGGAGCCAGGCGGGCGGATGATATTGACAGCACGGATATCTATGTGACAGATGACGCCCTGCTTGATCAAATCACTTATTCAGCCGCCACGACCATCAAAAATAGCAGCGGAGCCGTGGCGCTGGGCTCCACCAACATCACCACCGGTCTTGATGACTTTGAGCGCACTTTCCTCGACCCGTTCAATGGCAGCTTCCGCATCACTGACCAGTCGCCGCTATTCTCCAACGCCCTTGCCCTGTCTGATGTCAAAACTGACATTACTGGCGCCACACGTTTTTCGGCTGACATCGGCGCCTATACTTATGCTGTTAACATGGATGATAATGATGATAAACTCGGCGTCCCCAACACTGGGCATAAAGTCTCGTCCACTTCTCCCACGTCTTTCAACGCTCTTCCTGTATACGTTTTGATCCTGATTTTCGCTGGGGCTTCTTCAGTGTTGGCTCTGGCTATTAAGCGCTTATCCAAGTAAGTATTGTACTTACTAATTTCAAATAAGGTGTTTCGTCGGGAAAATCTCAAGGTTTTTTGGGTCGGCGGGCTGGGCGCCGGATTGGATGTCGAAAAAGGCGCTGGCGGCGACCATCGCGGCGTTGTCGGTGCAGAGGGCGGGTTTTGGGAAGTGGATGGGCGGGTTTTTGATGCGTTTTTTGACTTCTTCGCGCAATTTCTGGTTGGCGGAGACGCCGCCCGCCAACAAGATGGTGGCAGGGTGAAAGTCGTTGGCGGCTTTTTGCAAACCGTCAACCAAAGTTGCCACAGCGGTTTTTTGGAAACTGGCGGCAAAATCTTGTCGTTGCTTTTGGCTGAGGCGCTTCGCAATTTCGGTGGATGGGAACGCAAAATCTTCGCCAATGGCGCTCTGTGAAGCTCTGAGAACAGCGGTCTTCAGCCCCGAAAAAGAAAAATCATAGGGCGTGTCCAGCTTGGATTTGGGCAGGCGATAAGCATTCTCGTCGCCCGATTTGGCAGCCTCTGCAATCGACGGCCCGCCCGGATATGGCAACCCCAAAATCTTCGCCACCTTGTCGAAACATTCGCCCACCGCGTCGTCGCGCGTGCCACCAATCACCCGAAAATCTTGGTGATTTTTCATGAAAACCAACTGCGTGTGCCCGCCCGAAACCACCAGAGCCAAAATCGGGAACCGCAAAACCGGCTGGTCGATAAAATTCGCATAAATGTGCGCTCTGATGTGGTGGATGGGATACAGTGGCTTGTTTTTCAGGAGCGCCAGCGTGCGCGCCGTCAAAGTCCCCACCATCAGTGAGCCGATCAGACCGGGCGCATAAGTCACAGCAATCGCGTCAATCTCGCCCCAATCCAAAACCGCCTCGTCCACCACCGCATTCACCACCTCAATGTGGCTGCGCGCCGCCACCTCCGGCACCACGCCACCATATTTTTTGTGAATATCAATCTGGGAGTGCACGACGTTGGAAATAATCTTGGTGCCGTTTTCCACCACCGCCGCCGCCGTTTCATCACAAGAGCTCTCAATCCCCAAAATCTTCATGACTCCAGTATACCAGCGTTGACTTTTTTGGTCAAGTGTGATATAATGAGGGGATAGATGTTGCTCTTTTTTCGCGTTCTTGTGGCGTAGGCTGCACATGAGAAGCCGACGAAAACCACCCCGAGCCGAAACGCTTGAACACCAAACTAATGGCTGGAGGGGTTCCGAAGGACTAAACGACCTAAAACGCTCCAACCACTACCCGAAAGCCAAGACTACGGTCGGCAGAGCCAGTGCCGTAGTGCAACGCGAACACTCCATCACCCGAACCAACACCCGAAATGCCACCGCGTCTAAACCACGGATAGCCGGAGTACGCAAAGCTCGAGTAGTCCGAGCCCCACGACTGAACATCCGACGAAACGGACTGGACGGTTTTGGTTTCGTGAAGGGCGTGCCCGCCACACGTCGACCACGTGCAGATGTCATTGTTGTAATATTGTTCACTTGTGCTGCTGCTCCAACTAGGGCGGGTGCCAAATGGTGGGGCTGGGTAGATGTTGAAGTAGTTGGCGTTTGGCATGGTCGCCATGTAGGCTGTGGAGCTGGTGGCGTTGAGGTTGCCCATCACGTATTCATAAGTTCCGCCCGACAGGTCATAAATACCATAAACATTATTAGTGGAGCTGGCGAGCTGCCCGAGTGTGCCGTGATAAGCGCGGCTGATGTCTTGCGAGCAGGCCGTGTTGGATTGGGTGACACTGGAGCTTAGGGCTGTGCCGTCGGTGTAAGATCCGGTGCTGCCGGACGAACTGGGACCACAGCCGGTGATACCAAATCTGGAACTGGTGCCGTCAGCATCAGAGCTGGTGGTTGGGTAAGCGGCGTTGATTTGGACGTTGTTGACTCCCGCTCCGTAAGTTGAGGAGCTGAGGTAGGCGATGGCTCCCCATTGGTCGTTTTTAAGCATGATGGAGTTTTGGTTGGCGAGGTTGTGGCTGTTTTGGGTCATACCAGATACGGTATTACCAGCACTCGGGTCAAGAGCGGTTTTGCCGAGTCTTTGGGCGGCGTAGTAGAATTCGCCGGTGTGTTTGAAGATGTTGGCATGGGAGTTAGGTTTAACGGTCGGGGCTCTTTGGACGCCGGTGGTTTCGAACTTGCCGACCCAGAGGCCGTTTAGTTCGGTGGTGCCGAGTGTGAAGGCTGGATGAGTTGCCCAAGTGGAGGTGTCGTAAGGGCTGGCAGTGGGATAGGTGCGGCTGATACTACATTCGGTGCGGTAGTCTTTGGCTGCATTGCCACTGGAAGAGGAGCAGGTGGCGGCTGGAGCTTTCTTTGGTGTGGTGGATTTTTCAAAGTGGATGTCGAAGTTTTGGGCTTGAACGACTTGGTCAATGGCGCTGTGGCGCATTACTTCATAGGCGTAGCGGGGGATGTACGTCCAGTAGCCTAGAATGTCGTCTTCGTTAATCACGGTGCCGGCTGGGTCGGATTGATATTTGGCGAGGGTTGTGGGCTTAACGGTCACGGCATTGCACCATTGTTTGGCATCATAGTTGCACCAGCTGGATGGGTAAGTGCCATCATCCGCTTTGTTGACGATTGGTATCATGTTAGCGTCAATATCGACGGCGAACTGGTCTTTGCTAGCGCCAGTGATGGAGTTGATGGCGCTAGTGTTGTCGCTGGCGGCTTTGACCCAGTTGTTGGTGGGAGTGAGTTGGTCGGGTGGGATATAGGGAGTTTGGTCAGCGGTTTCGTCATAGGCAATATCCAGAGTATAAGCTCCGATGTTGGAGTTGGCAGGAATGGTGATTTTGACTTCAAAAGTGGTGGTTTCGCCGTCTGTGGCGACAGCATTATTGTTGTTTGTGGTGAGGACGGTGGTCGGGGAGGTCGTGAGAGTGCAAGGAGCAGTGATGGGACATTCGGAGGAGTTGGCGTTGCT
>JAISOF010000007.1 GCA_031275815.1 Candidatus Nomurabacteria bacterium | reverse complement strand
TACTACAACAACGATGTCTGCACCTACCAAACCTGTGGTGGCCAAGCCCTCCACGAAACCAAAACCGTCCAGTCGGTTTCGTCCGATACTCAGTCGTGGGGCTCGGACTACTCGTACTTTGTGGGGTCGAGTTACCCGTGGTTTCGGCGATGTGGGGGTGCCGGTTCTGGCTCGGCTGCCGGGTTGTTTTATTCCTACAGAAGCAATGGCTATGCCAACGACATCGGCGGTTTTCGGGTAGTGGGGGGCGGCTTTTAGGGCTTGGCTGGTTAGTTTCCCAAAGGACATAAAATCAATTTCTCAACTTCTCTAAAAAACACTTCGTCCCCCTTATTTACCTCAGACCTTCTGTTGTCTTCACTAGATTCTGCATACTGCGACTTCGCGCAGCATCGCGCAGAATGACTGGGGTGAGGACAGGGTCAGTGAGCAGTTACCTCACAGAAAGTTGATTTTTTTGGCAGGGTGTGATATAATATAAGGATAGAGTAGCAATTGTTATGAACCTTAAACATGTTACGTTTTTTTATCTTTTCTTCCAGAAAGGAGATTGAAAATGGCATCCAAAGCTTTCACGCCGACACAGAGGATATACAAAAAGATTTTCGCCAAGTTGCCGGAACGCGACCTTGAGGCGTGCCTGCTCCCGCAACTGATTGCCATCATCGACCGTATTTTGACCGCGCGGGAATCAGAGGTTGTCAAGGCGGTTTGCGGACTGAACCAAGACAAAAAGCTCGCAAAGCAA
Organism: Candidatus Nomurabacteria bacterium; assembly: GCA_031275815.1. Classification (GTDB taxonomy): domain Bacteria; phylum Patescibacteriota; class Saccharimonadia; order Saccharimonadales; family Saccharimonadaceae; genus JAISOF01. Next base: position 23,119 of record JAISOF010000007.1, on the reverse strand, counting down.
CTCGGCGAGCAGCTGGGGATATCTCGTTATCAAGTGCACGAGATCTATTACCTCAGCATCCGCAAGCTCTATTGTCGCGGAGCTAAAGAAATTTCCACGCTGTTTGATGGAGAGCCGATCAAAAACGACATGCCGAGTCTGGAGGGAATAAGCCCGCTGGCGTTTGCAAAGCTCAAAAAATAATGCTTGCGCTCGCGGAAAAAACCAGACAATCGAAAGGGCCGCCCCGCCAAAGGCGGCTTTTCTCAGCTTTTTGAAACAGAGCGCAATATCGCCGTCAACAGTCGCACCGTGTATCATCATAACACTTTTTCTTAAAAAGGAGGACAGTTCCCCATAAAAGAAAAGATGTTATAATGACCACATGAAAAAACTCCGCGTCAACCTCGTTTCCGAAAGCGATTTCACCGTGCAGGGGCACGGCGTGCACACGGCTTTTCTTGAAATGCGCCAAAGCTTGGAGGCGCAACCGGATGTGGTTTTGACCATCAACGCTGCGCCCCAGAAAAGCACTGACATCACCCACATCCACACGGTCGGGACGTTTGCGCTGAGGCGACTGTTGTCGCAACACGGTGGAAAAAAAGTGGTCAGCGCGCACATTGTTCCCGCCAGCCTTGTTGGTTCGATTGTCGGCGCGCGGTGGTGGTTGCCACTTTTCAACGGTTATTTGCGCCGCTTTTATAACCGGGCGGACTTGGTCGTTGCAGTGTCGCCGGCAACCCGCGCGGAGCTGTTGGCGCTGGGGGTCAAAACGCCGATTAAAGTTTTGGGCAACTTCATCGACACCCAAAAATATCGGACTTCCCCCGAACAAAAAGTCGCCTTTCGTCAAGAGCTCAAACTGCCCGCCGACCGGTTCATGGTGGTCGGCAACGGGCAAATCCAACCCCGCAAGAAGTTTGAAACCTTTTGGGCGATGGCAAAAAGTTTGCCAGAGTTGCAGTTTGTTTGGGTGGGTGGCATTCCGTTCAAGGTGTTGGGCGACGACTATTTGCGCCTGTCGAAAGCCATGAAGCGCCCGTTGCCCAACTTGCGCGTCACCGGCGTGGTGTCGTTGGCGGAGGCTGGGCGATATATGCGTGCCGCCGATATCATGTTTATGCCGTCTTGTCAAGAAACTTTCGGGCTGGCCATTTTGGAGGGCGCCGCCAGTGGGTTGCCGGTGTTGGTGCGCGACATCCCCGATTATCATGCCACTTTTGGCGAACTCGTTTTGCGTGGCGAAGACGAAACTTTTGCCGCCCAAATCCTCCACCTCGCTGAAGACCCCAGTTTTTATGCCAAGTGGCGCGCAAACTCCGCTCGTCTTGCCGCCAAATATGACACCGCCGCCGCCACAGAGCGCCTGATGAAACTATACCGTTCCATCTTGAAGTAGTTTTGTTTTTCGTGGCTTTGATGATAGAATAACATGCATGAAGATTGGTCTTTTCACTGACACGTATCATCCTGCCAGCAATGGCGTGGTGGTGGTCATTGATATTTTGCGACGCGAGTTGGAGCGGCTGGGGCACGAGGTGTTTATTTTTGCGCCCGACGGGGGTGTGGTGCTCGGCAAATTGCCGAGCGACGCGCACATCATCCGGCTTCCGGCGGTGCAATACGACCTCCAACTCAGCCTGTTTTTTCCGCCGCACCTGTTGCAAAAAGTGCGCGCGCTCGACTTGGATGTGATTCATTTTTTCACGCCGGCGCAACTTGGTCTGATGGCGACACTGGCGGCGCGCAAAACCAATGCGGTGCTAGTGGGGCAGCATTCCACCGACACCTATGAGTTCTCCAAAAATTACCCCGCCATCGCTCTGTCGTATATTTTCGGTGGGTTGCTCGCACCAGTGTTCGTGCGCCTGAACAGTGACCAAAAGAAGCGGCTGGTCAAGCTGTATCTCACTTTGCGCCACAAGAAAAAGGAGAAATGGTCGCAAAACTTGATTGCGGGGTTGATGTCGCTGCTGTATGCCAATTGCGACGGAGTAGTGGCGGTGTCGCAAAAGTCCGCCAACCAACTGAACGCGTTCGCGGCGCGCGGCCACGAAACCTTGAACCTGAAAGTCATCCCCACCGGCGCCAACCTGTTGCCGCCCGCCTCTGCCCGCGCAATTGAGGCTTTTCGGCGCAAGTGGAAGATCGCGCCGGAGGATGAGGTAGTGGTGTATTTTGGGCGGATGGCGGAGGAGAAAAACTTGACTTTGCTGATTAAAATGTTGCCGATTTTGTTGAAAAAGCGCCCTCACGCCAAATTGCTGATGGCGGGCGACTATGTTTATCGCAAAAAATTGGAAAAAATTGCCATGAATAGCTCGGCGGGCGACAAAATCATTTTCACAGGATTATACCAACGCTCGGAACTCAGCACGATTTGCGCCGTGAGCAAGGTGTTCGCTTTTCCGTCGTTGACCGATACACAGGCTTTGGTGTTGAATGAGGCGGCCGGATTGGGGTTGCCGATTGTGATGTGCGACAAGAACCTCAATGAGGTGTTTCGCGACGGCGAAAATGGTTGGTTGGTACGTAGTCACCCCGGCGATTTCGCTGCCAAAATCAACCAAATCTTGGCGGATGAGGCCTTGTGGAAAACTTTCAGCCAGCGTTCGCGAAAACTTGCCACCCAATTTTCTGAATCCGCACAGGTGGAGAAGTTGGTGGACTTTTATCACGAACTGCTTTCGACTGTTGTACTGAGTTGAAGGCAATGCATTGTTGCATAATTATCACCCCGTCAAAGAGGCTTTGCTGTTCGCCGAGTGCAGCCAAATCGGTTAAGGCTGAAGGGTGTGGGGTGCCCGCACCTTAACCGATTTGACGCGAAACGTACTCTTTGACGGGGTGATAATTATGCAACAATACCCTCAGATTTTTGTGGCTCCGCCAATATATGGGCGCAAAACCTCTGGCACCACCACTTCCCCCTCTTTTGTCTGATAATTCTCAATAATCGCCACCATAATCCGCCCCAGAGCGAACGCCGTCGCATCGTTGGTGTGCAACAGCTCAATCTCGCCGTCGCTCCGTTTCACTCGCGTTTTCAACCGCCGGCTCTGATAGTCCGTCATGTAATCCGCCGTGTGTGTTTCGCGATATTTGCCTTGAGCTGGCAACCACACCTCCATGTCAATTCCGCGCGCATTCGGTTTGCCAATGTCATACGTGCACTTTTGGAGCACGCGATACGGCAACCTCAATTCTTCCAATAAATACCTCTGAACCGCTACAAACAACAAATGCTCATCAAAACTACTTTCCGCAGCCGAAAACCCCTCCATTTCCAACTTGTCAAACTGGTGCATGCGGATAATGCCCTCCATGTCCTTGCCATAAGTCCCCGCCTCCTGTCGAAAAGACGTGGCATAACCCAACATTCGCACCGGCAACTCCTTTTCTTCCAAAATCTCTCCCGCGTACATCGAGCCGAGCACGTGTTCTGCCGACCCCTGCAACCACAGCTCCTCATCCTCAATTTTGTAACGATCATCGCGCGGCTCCAGCCTGTCCATCGCATCATACATCTCCGTTTTTATCATCAAAGGCGGCAACACCGGCACAAACGGCTTGTCCGACACGTTTTTCAAGTTGAACCGCTTGATAATTCCTTGAAGTTTCTGCTCAGAGGTCAAAGTATCAATCACCCACTGCACCAGTGCCATCTGCAACTTCACCATCTCGCCCTTGATATAAGCAAACCGCGCGCCCGCCACTTTTGCCGCGCGCTCCTTGTCCAGCCAACCGCGCGCCGCCGCCAGTTCATAATGGTTCTTGGGCGGAAAGTCAAACGCCGTCGGCTCACCCACCACCTCTGCCACCACATTATCATCCTCCGAAAAACCCACCGGCACGTCCGGATAAGGCGCATTTGGCACCTGTTTTAGTAATTTCGTGAAAATCCCATCAATCTTTGCCTGCTCTGCCTCCAACACCGTAATTTCGTCTTTCAGCTGCTTACCTCTTTTGATTAACTCCGGCGCCGGCTTGCCCTTTGTCTTCTTGACCTCGTTTGCCACTCGGTTTCGCTCCGCCCGCAAATCATCCAACTTCTGCGCCAACTCCCGCCGCTCGCCATCCGCCGCCAAAAGCTCGCCAACATCCACCTTGCAACCCTTCTGCTCGGAAAACTCCTTGACCCGCTCCGCATTTTCTCGTATATATTTTATATCCAACATATCATTATCTTACGCGTTTATGTCGCGAAAAGCAACTTCAAAATCCGCCACAAAACAAAAACTCCCGTATCACGAGAGTCCTTGTATAATTTGGCGTCTTGCTACTTTCCCTCTTTTGGAAGTATAATCGCCCCTACCGGTCTTAACTTCTGTGTTCGGGATGGGAACAGGTGTTTCACCGGTGGCATGGACACCAAAAAGCGCTGACGCTTAAGAAAACTTTTTCAGCAGAAAGTTTTCTTCCTTTCAAAAATCAGTTATGTTTTGTTTTGCGAAATCAATCCGCAAAAACAAAACGATTTTTGATGGCAAGTTGCATCATCGTGGTTTTGACATCCATCAACGCAAAAATTATTAAATTGACATGGTGAAAATAATTCACCAATTACTAGCTAAGTCTACCAAATTATCCATACTTGTGCAAGCACCAGCCGGATAATTTGGGCATAAAAAGGCAATGACTCTATTAGTATGCTTCGGCTGAATGCGTTGCCGCACTTGCACCTTGCACCTATCAACCAGATTATCTTTCTGGGAGTTCATAGGGAAAACTAATCTTGAAGTTGGCTTCGCGCTTAATATGCTTTCAGCGCTTATCCGTTCCGAACATAGCTACTCGGCACTGCAGCAGGTGGCCACAGCCGATACACCAGAGGTTCGTCCAGTCCGGTCCTCTCGTACTAAGACCAGCTCTTCTCAATTTTCCTAACGATCATGCCGGATATAAACCGAACTGTCTCACGACGTTCTGAACCCAGCTCGCGTACCACTTTAACCGGCGAACAGCCGGACCCTTGGAAGGTGCTCCCCCTCCAGGATGTGATGAGCCGACATCGAGGTGCCAAACCGCATCGTCTATGTGAACTATTGGATGCGATCAGCCTGTTATCCCCAGGGTAACTTTTATCCGTGTGCGCTGTCTTTCCCACATAATTTGAACCGAAGTTCTATACAGCGGGTCACTTGCTCCCACTTTCGTGTCTGATTGGGTTGTGGCCCTCACAGTCAAGCTGGCTTGTGCGCATACACTATCATCACGATTTCCATCCGTGATTAGCCAACCATTGAACGCCTCCGCTACTCTTTAGGAGGCAACCGCCCCAGTTAAACTACCCGCCATGCACGGTCCTCAAGGCTGATATAAGTCTTGAGTTAAGATTACTAAAACACTCAGGGTGGTATTTCACTTGTCGCCTCCACCAATACTAGCGTATCGGCTTCAAAGGCTTCCACCTATGCTACACAAAATGTTCCAATAATCAATGCAAAGTTGTAGTAAAGCTCCATGGGGTCTTCTCGTCCTGGCATGATCAGACGGCATCTTTACCGCCAATGCACGTTCACCGAGGCCTTCGCCGAGACAGTTCCCACATGATTACTCCATTCGTGCGGGTCTGAACTTCATCGCTTCGCTTAAGAAAACTACGTTTTCTTCCTTTCCTTAGTTCTGTTTCAAAAATCGAAATGAATTCGGATTTTTGAAACTACCTTTGATTTCCAAAATCAAAGATTTTGAAAAAGCGCATTGACATTTCATTGTTACCGCAGTGATAGATTTTTCACTGCCTCTATGTCGCCATAGAGATTTGACTATATCTTCACCCGATTGCTCGGGGTATGGCGTGTAGTCGATGAGGATTCTTGATAGTTTGTCGTTGATTGTATTTTGCTATGTTATGGATTGGGTAGCTCAAAGTGCGAGCTACCCCACAAATATAACGCGAAGAGCATCCCCGCTATATCCGTTTGGCGCTCGGACGCCAGCCCCCTTAGGGAGTTCGTCTCTTCGTAAAGAGGGACGGTAGGCTTACCGAGATATAGCCTCCGATTACGTGCCGAGGTGTGCCGCCTCACATCACGCAGAAGCCCAATAACGCATTCGCGAATACCGAGTTGAACTCGCGCACAAATTAATGTACGCAACAAGGTAAAAGTAGAACGTCAAGTAGCACAGCAAAATACAATCAACAGAACATAATACATCAAGCCTTTCCTGCTGATTGTCTGCAATTTTGAATTGTCACCGCTTGGGTATCAAAATATACTCAGAGTTTCCAGCATATAGCCATATATGTGTCGCACAAATTTCACTTCCCGTTCACCTTTCCTTTACACAAATAGAAATTTCTTTCTATCCTGGCAAGTTCGTCTACCAGACAAGGAATTTCGCTACCTTAGGACGATCATAGTTATCGCCGCCGTTCATCGGGGCTTCAGTTCGAACCGTGAAGTTCTCCCCTTAACCTTCCGACACTGGGCAGGAGTCAGCCCCTATACATCCGCTTTCGCGTTAGCAGAGACCTGTGTTTTTGGTAAACAGTTCCGTGGGATCTTTAGCTGCGGCCCCATCACTTCGTTTAAGAAAACCAAGGTTTTCTTCCTTTCCTTATCTCAATTTTCAAAACGGAAATAAATTCCGATTTTGAAAATGATTTTTTATTCAAAAATCAGAGACTTTTGAAAGGCAAAGCGACGATTAGCCTACTAAAGATTGTTGTTCTGTCTCAACAAAGAAATTCGATTTTATAAAAGATACAAAAAGATTTCTCACTTCATTCGAAATGACGAAATCTCGATTGTAACCGTCAAATCTCCCGCTGAGGAGAACTCATCTTTAGCAAATCATCACCGAAGTGATGGGGCAGTCCTTATTCCGAAGTTACGGACGCTTTTTTGCCGAGTTCCTTAGCGAAGGTTCTCTCGTAGGTCTTGGTCTGCTCGACCCGAGCACCGGTGTTGGTTTGCGGTACGGTAGGCAGCAGCATAAGCTGATCATCTTTTCTAGCCAGCACTTTACCCAGAATTCTCACCCCGAAGGGTAAGTTTCACTCAATTCTCGTTCCCGAGAATCTTGGACGGATATACCATAAATCCGCTCCGGTCACATACCGTGAAATGTCAACAACTACTACCTGTGCAGGAATATTAACCTGCTGTCCATCGCCTACGCTGATGCGCCTCGGCTTAGGACCGACTAACCCAGGGACTATTACAGTGGCCCTGGAAACCTTGCTCTTACGACCGACAGGATTCTCACCTGTCTTAAGGTTACTGATTCCAGCATTCTCACTTGATACCGCTCCACCGGACTTTCCAATCCGACTTCACCGCAATATCAACGCTCCTCTACCACATAGACTAAGAGACAAAACCAAAGGTTTTTTCTCTTCCTCTTTTTCCTTAATTGTATTTTCAAACCAGAAATAAATTCTGATTTGAAAATTGCTCAAAGAAGTCAAACTTTGACTTTATTTCTTAGTCTATATCCATGTCTTCGGTATAATACTTGAGCCCCGTTACATTTTCCACGCAAAATCTCTTGACTAGTGAGCTGTTACGCACTCTTTAAATGAATGGCTGCTTCTAAGCCAACATCCTAGCTGTTTAAGAAATCTCACTTTGTTTCCCACTTAGTATTATTTAGGGACCTTAGACGATGGTCTGGGCTGTTTCCCTTTTGAGCGACGAGCTTAGCCCCGCCGTTCTGACTGCTGTTGTTACACATTTGGTATTCGTAGTTTGTTAGGAGTGGGTAGGATTGCTCCCCCCAGCCCCTTTCAGAGCTCTACCCCCAAATGCTACTAAAACAACGCTAGCCCTAAAGCTATTTCGAGGAGAACCAGCTATCTCGGAGTTCGATTGGCATTTCACCGCTAACCACAAGTCATCCGAACACTTTACTGCGTGTCCCGGTTCGGTCCTCCACTAAGTGTTACCTTAGCTTCAACCTGCTCATGGTTAGGTCACCCCGTTTCGGGTCTAATTCTGCCGACTATTCGCCCTATTCAGGCTCGCTTTCACTGTGGCTCCGTCAACTGACTTAGCCTTGCCGACAAAATTAACTCGCTGGATCGTTCTACAAAAAGCACGCCGTCACCCTGCAAGAAACAAAAACTATGACATCTCATTTAACTCTAATAGCTCTATAGTTAGCCCAGCGGCTAAACGCCGCTGGACATTTTTATCTTTTTTTCAATTAGACTCCACTTCGGAAAGCACCAGACACTTAAAACAAGTGCATTCCATTTACGCTAACTCTCGCTAGCCCAAGTTCCTGGCGCAGTTGTGGTCAATCCTGTCCCTCCGGACCGACCGCTCCAAAGCGCATGCTTGTTCCGCTTGATTTCGCCAAATCTCTTCGTCGGTTCTTTTATCAATCTCAGCCATTTCTTCTACCGAAACAGACAAAACAATCTTGCCATCCAATAAAAGCTCCTCTGGGATAGCCGCACGCCTCTCAGCGTCCAGGTCTACTTCCGCTACACGACGCCTCATACTCTTTCCAGCTCCTTTCATTCATCTAATTGAAATTAAAAAATAAAAAAGTTACTAAAGTCATAGACTTTGTTTCTTGCAAGGCTCCGACACCTTGTAGGCACTGAGTTTCAGGATCTATTTCACTCCCCTCCCGGGGTTCTTTTCACCTTTCCATCACTGTACTAGTTCGCTATCGATCAATCAATATATTTAGTCTTGGCGGGTGGTCCCGCCGGATTCAAACAGGGTTTCTCGTGCCCCGTCCTACTTGTGAAAACACATATAATGTCAATGATGTTTTCGCATACGTGGCTTTCACACTCTCTGGCGCGCCATTCAAACGCTTCCGCTAACATCAAAGTTTTTTTACATTATCCGTTCAGTTAACGCTGTCGGTTTTTATGACATAAGAGACAAACCTATGGTTTTTCTCTTCCTCTTTTCCTTTTATGGTCATTTTTGAACAGGAATAAATCCTGATTCAAAAATGTAAAAGGAAAATGTCATAAAAATTGTGCAAACACGCAACCCCTTTTCGAATATTGGTCGTTAAACCTATCCATCGTATCTCACTATGCTTTTTCAAGAAACTGGAGGGGGAAACGCAAAAAATGCGCTCCCCCTCCTTATAAAAGTACACCACGCTGGATTTTCCACCCACACCCATCAGAAAGGAAGAAAAACTTTTATTTTTTGAAGCTTTTTTGCCCGTTAGCAGGAAATAAGGAGGCGGCAACCTGCCAAAACCGCATAACAAAAGGGTGAAAAATAAGCGCGGAACGAAATCGGCACGCCGCCTGTTGCCTCTCATCCAGTCAACAAGCGGCGGCTTTATAAAATCTCACAAGGAGGGAGCGGGTGCGGTCGTTTTTTCCCGCTTTTAAAGGTTAGATTTGCCGCCCAACGGGTCGGCTAAAGTGTCGTGCCGCTTGGCAACCGACATTCCCTCTGCCGTCTGACCCTCCTGTGATGGCACTGTGAATACAAAAAGTAAGCACAGTGAGATACGATAGAAATTCAAAAAGGTTTAGACTATTCCAGTTTCGCTCGCCACTACTCCCAGAATCATTGTTTATTTTCTTTTCCTCAACCTACTTAGATGATTCAGTTCGGCTGGTTCCCGTCTATTACCCTATGTGTTCAGGTAAAAGCAACTTGGCATGACCCAAGTCAGGTTTCCCCATTCGGCTATCTCCGGATCAAATCTTGCTCTCAGATCCCCGAAGCTTATCGCAGAGTTCTACGGCCTTCATCGGTATTGATTGTCAAGGCATCCACTATCAGTGCCCTTTTGTACCTTTTTATGCATTGACTTAACTAGTAATCAGCGCTGGCGCTTAAGAGACAACCCTATGGTTTTTCTCTTCCTCTTTTCCTTTAGTTGTATTTCCAAAACCGAAATAAATTCGGATTTTGAAAATTATTTTTCATAAGAAAAGTGTCCAGTCAAATTACTTCGCCGTCAATTTAATTAATTTCTTTCGTTGTCTAAATTGTTAATCATTAAGTGCTGTTCAAACGCCGGAGCGCTTCCTGAAAAGGAGTGCAAAACCTCACTTTTCCACACAAAACTCACCTTTTCAGAGGTCTGCCCAAGCAGACTTGAATAAAACTTCCCTTATTCTACTCCACTTCAAAACAAAAATCAAGAGATTTTGTCAAAAAAATCAAAAAAGTCAGGTTGTTGCATAATTATACCCCGTCAAAGAGTACGTTTCGCGTCAAATCGGTTAAGGTGCGGGCACCCCACACCCTTCAGCCTTAACCGATTTGGCTGCACTCGGCGAATAGCAAAGCCTCTTTGACGGGGGCGATAATTATGCAACAACGCCAAAAAGTCATTTCTTCCTCGAAAAATCCGGTAATTTTGCCAACTGTTGGCGCAATTTTTGGCGGGCGTGCGCGGTGAACAGCTTTTGGAACCACGACTCGCGCGGGATTTGGTTCTTGGCGGTGATGACTTCCACGATGTCACCGTGCTTCAACGGCGTCTTGAAATCGGACATCTTGCCGTTGATTTTCACCCCCATCGCACGGTTGCCAATCTCGCTGTGAATGCGATAAGCGAAATCCAGTGGCAAAGCACCTTGTGGCAAGTCGATAATATCACCTTTCGGTGTATAGACAAAAATCTTATCGGAAAACAAATTGAGCTTCAGTTTTTTGGCATCGATTTTTTTGCCGGCGCCGAGCGCCACGCTCGCCTCTTGGAGCTCGCGAATCCACAGCAAGTTTGTCGGCAGTTTGGCGATTTTGCCCGCTCGGTAATCCTCCGTCAGCTTCTGTTCGTTGTAATGAAACGACGCCGCCAGCCCCCGCTCGGCAAAATCGTGCATTTGGTGGGTGCGGATTTGGAACTCCACAATCTGCTCGGTTGGAGTAATCACAGTGGTGTGCAAAGATTGATAACCATTCAATTTCGGTGTAGCGATATAATCTTTGATACGGTCAGGCATGGGTGTAAAGAGGCTATGGATTAAACCCAACACAAGATAACAAGTGGTGGTGTCGTCCACAATAAAACGCATTGCCAGCAAATCATAAATCCGATTGATGTTTTGGTTGTGTTTCGCCAGTTTTTTGTGCAGTGAATAAATGGACTTGACGCGAGCGTCAGACTTGAACTTGATGCCCTCTTTTTTCAGGATTTTTTCCACGTCCAACCGCGCGGCGTCCAAGTTTTGTTTGGCACTTGAGAGCCGCGTTTTTGTGAGATTTTTCAGATAATCAAACCGCTTGTTGTCCAGATAAGAAAACGAAATCTCCTCAATCTCCACTCGTGTGAGCCCCATCTGCAAGCGATCCGCCAGGGGCGCGAACACCTCCAACGACTCGCGCGCAATCTTGCGCTGTTTGGCGGGCGGCAAGGCGGACAATGTGCGAAGATTGTGCAACCGGTCAGCCAGTTTGATAATCAACACGCGGATGTCCGCCCCCAACGCAATCAACAGTTTCATGAGATTGTCGCGGGTTTCCGGCAAATAAGTGTCCAGCTCGCGCATACCACTACGCGCCTTGCCGAGTTTCGTCACGCCATCCACCAAAAACGCTACATTTTTGCCAAAATCTCGCTCAATTTCGCCAAGCGTCAATGCCGTATCCTCCACCGCGTCGTGCAATAATCCCGCAATCAGAGTGTCCTCATCCATGTTCCAAGACTCCAAAATCTTATACACCGCCAAAGGGTGAATGATATAAGCCTCGCCGGTTTTGCGCAACTGCCCCTCATGCGCAGTGGTGGCGGTTTTGATGGCTTTTTCGATTTTGGGGGTTTTGGTCATAGTTTTATTTTAGCACAAAAATGATTAATTAGGCGCCGGCTACTAAAATTGACAATTCAACAAATGTGTAGTATAACACACAACATAGCCCTTTTCGTTAAAGCCTTGCAACTTTTCGTTTTAGGAGGTGGATATATGATAATCTGTTACAAAAAGCGACCCCAGTTCGACAACGTAGTGGACGTCCGTTTTACGCCCATGCAACGTTACGACGGGCGCACCATCAATCTTGACGAGGTTGAAGAGGGGATGGAGGAAGTCATCTCTGAGACGTTCAGCCAGCTGAACGCAAAATGTCAGGGTCTTTTGATGTTGGATGAGATTTATCCAGACGGCACCGGAAACTCCTTGTTCTCTGGAACCACACTCACCCAACCCGTCAACGCCAACGAATTAACGCACGCCAAAAGAATCCTCAAACGCAAGTTCGTGGACTTCAGGCACCACAAAAAGTTGTTTGAAGACGGCGCGAGCCTCGCCGTCAGCAAGGATAAACACACCATAGTAACGTCCGCCAAGACCGAAAATGGCATGCTGACTGCCTCATATTATGATTTCGCTAGCGCCACAAGCTCTGAAATTGGCAGACCGCTGACCACAGCCGCTTTACTGTACAGCAGTTTCAGTTTTTTTGACGACGACGATTTGTGTGAATCGTTGCAGTGCGTCATGGAGGAGTTCAATCGCCACGACGAGCTCGCGTGCTCCATTGTGGAGTCCGCGTTGGAAAAAGTTTATTCACCATACTAAAATTAATTAAAAACCACTGGTTGTCCACCGGTGGCTTTTTTTCTTCAAAAAGTCATGGTCATTAACCTGCGTTTGTGTTAAAATTAACTGTAAGTATCTTAAACAAAGGAATCAATATGGAAAATACACCAACCCCGCCGGTCATGCCCTTGCCCGCCAGCCCTCAACCGCCGGTCATGCCCATCTCGCCAAATCCCATCGCCCCAACCCAACCCACCCCCATCGGCATGGTGCCACCGACCGCGCCACCACCCAAAAAGAAAAGCAAACTGCCCCTGATTTTAATCATCGCCGGAGCCGTTTTGATTCTCGGCAGTGTGGGCGTGCTCGCTGTGCTCAGCATGCAAAAAAACCAAACCGCCGAAATCCCCCTGCCCGAACCGGAGCCGGAACCCACCCCCACCAACACCACCCTCATCTGCACCGCCAACAATGCCTATGTTGAACTGCCGGAGTACGTCGCCACTGGCGCCAATTCATACGACATTCGCATGACTATCCGTTTTGACACGAACGACGAATTAATTGACTTCAATAACAAAGGCATTCTCACTTTCAAAGATTACGCCACCGCCATGAATTATTACAACACCATCTTGTCCCAAACCGAACAAACCCGCACCGTATCCATCGACAACAGGCAAATCACGATTATCCAAGCCGTCAAAGCCCTTGACATGACCAGCGAAAACGCCGCCAGTTTTGGCGTGCCCGGCATTGCGGTTTCCGAAGACGGCAAGATCATCAAAGACAAAGCCAGTATCAAAACCGCCATTGGAGAGCAAGGTTATCGCTGCAACTGACAAAACCTCCCCAGCCGACTAACCTTTCTCTCGAAAAATATAACTATTCTCCGTCCCAAAACCACAAGTCTTGACATTCAACCCATCCAATTCCACCACTGAATATGCCGTGCCGTTATCCGTCACCATTGCCTTGAACGTGATAAACGGCGCTTTGAACAGTTCAGCATACGCGCCATCATGATGGTGTCCAGCAAAATAACCAACCAAAGTGCCCGCCACCTGCTGTTTGTCGAGCAGCCGCAAAATCTCGTCCGCGTTCCGCAAGCTGTTATAAACCATCGGATACAAGGGATCGTGCCCAAACAGCACCACCTTCTCCTGCGCCGCCCGCGCTGCCTCCAACTCTCTTATCAACCACTCCTGCTGCTCGTCCAAAACATACCCATTCCAAGCATGCTGATTGGTTAACCAATAATCAATCCTTGATAATTTTTCCCCCATCTGCGCTTCCAAGTCATGCTCTTTTTGGCGCGAAAACCCCTTTTTCGCAATCTCGCCGTCATTAGTGTCCAACACCACAAACCGATACCCGCCCTGCGACCAACTATAATAAGTGTTTTCCAGATTGAGCAACTTTGCCAACGTCTGCCGATCGCCACCCGCTGCGATATAATCATGGTTGCCAAACACCGGATAAATCTTGTGCTTTGACTGTTCAAATAATTTGAGCACCGGCTGAAAATCATCCAGACTCCCATCCACCAAATCGCCCAACACCACAATGAATGCCAACTCTTGCGCGCCCAAATCATCAAGCGCCACGCTGATTTTCCCGAGCGACCCGCGAAAATCACGGTTCAAATCTCGCAACGTGTCCCTGTCGGCATATTGCGGGTCAGCCATCACCCCAAACCTTATCATCGCCTTGCATCTCCTTTTTCTAATACTCCACTCTATTATAACACAAAAATCGCAAAACCTTGCCCCACGCGCTGAAAAACTTTCAATCAATTGGTCGAAATGGTAATCAACACCGTGCCGCTATAAGCGCAAGCCGGCAACGAATAATCCACTTTGGCGCCAAACAGCACGCCGATTTGGTCGGGCACACCAAAAGCGGTTGGAGACTCCGATTTTTGCAGAGTTTGTGCCACCAAGCTGGGCGGGCGCCACTTGGTGTCGGTGCTGGTTTTATACGCCCAATGATTGTCTGGCAAGCTGGCGCTTGACTCTGTCAAAGCATTAATATAGTAATTATTGCTGCCATTAGTGCACAATAAGTCATTATGGTGGTCAAGGCGTGTATTACTTGTTTGGATGGTGAGGCTATAACCAGCGATACTATTGGTATTTATACTATAAGCGGCGGTGGCGACAGTTTCAGTAGTGGCGTTGGGGTTCACTGACAAATCAACATTCGTCACCCCTGTCAACTCCAAAAAGTCATCATAAGTCCAAGCCTGCTCCAAAGTCAAGTCATCATAAACCGACGACTCCAACCGAATGTTTTTGGTGTTGTTGCTATAATTAGTCTCAATCGGTACAATGCAGGTCAGGGAGTTGGCGGTTTGCGTGCCGGTGATGGTGCAGGAGTTGTTGTCGATACGGACTATATCTACGGTGTCTAGGCCGTTGCCGGTGAAGGTTATTACATTGCCGGCGTTGCCGTGGTTAATGTCCCAAGAGGAGATGTAGAAGTCGTTGGTGTAGGTGTAGGCTCCGGTTAGGTTATAGGAGTAGCTGTCGCGGGTTACTACTACGTCTTTATTGGCTCCACTGCCGACGGGGGCGGTGCATTGGATTTCAGTGGAAGAAATCACCGCCACATTAGTACAGGCTGCACCGTCGATTGTTACACTCGGAGCATCAAGATAACGGATTTGGTCGAGGGCGGCGTTCTGAGCGATCTCCTCCGCCGAAAGCTTACGATTATAATAGCGCACCGCATAAACCTCACCTTTCAAATCGTAATTGCCGTTGCTTTCCATATCGGCTGGGGCCGCATAATTATCTGTCGCAAAACTCGACCCGATGATAGAATAGTCAATCGTAAAACCCGGATCAATCGTCGCGCCGTCCGGATAAGTATATTCACCGAGACTGACACCGTTATGAAACCAATCGAAAGTGTAATTGCCATTGTGCGAAATCGACGAAGTGTTAATCGAGCCAAAAGTATACGCCGTACCCATGCGTGAAGTGACACTAGCCGACAGCTGAGTATTTGGCAAAGTTACAGTGGTGGTCGGGCTGCCGTTGTTATAGTCAAGCAACGTAAACGGGTGAATATTTTGGTTGAAATTAGCAATCGTCCGACATTTGTTGGCGGGGTCAAAGTTCGACACGCTAATCGCTTCGGTGGTGGACGCACCACTTTGGTTGGCATTACAATGAAGCGGCGATACTTCCAACCTCCGCGAAGACTGAGAAGCTGGTGTCGTCCAAAACCCATAAGAAGTATAAGAATTAATCCGCGAACCGCCGACATCCAACGCCTCGCCATAAGTCGTACTCGAACTAGCGTCTTTCATCATCACCAGCTCCACCGTCAACTCCGGATTGTCGCCGATATTATGAAACAGCGGGTTGCGAAAAGTCGCATAATCGTTGCTGCCGTCGAAAAACAGCGAGTTCGGCCGCCAGCCAGAGTTGGTGGTCATGGCAAAACCGTTCAAAACGGCATCGGTGTCGAGTTCCGGCCGGCCGTCGTCGGCTAGGTTTTTCCAAGTTGTGGTGGTGGACGAGCGGTATTTGTCGCCCTGACCGGTGTTGTTGATGCCATCAAAGTGGGCGACTAACCCATCTTGGACATAATCATCGGTCGCCACATAGGGAAAGTCCGAGCCGAAAATTGAAATAACATTGCCGCCGGTGGTCGGGCCTCGATTGGGCGAAACTGAATTTAAGCTGAAATTTTTGTAAGTAAAAGTTTGCGTCGCCGTAACGGTGTCGCCGTCATAAGTTAATTTTACATCATACGGCGTATCGACGGCTTGTCCGCCCGACATCGCCGGCGTGCGGCACTTAATCTCGGTGTCGGAAACAATTACTAAATTAGTACAATCCTGACCGCCGACTTTAACTGTCGGTGGGGCTAAGAAACGGTTTTGGTCAACTTCGTAATTGTTGGTAATCTCGGCGGCAGTCAATTTGCGACCATAAATGCGAATGGCGGCGATATCGGACTGCCAAAAATCAACTGTTCCGGCTCTTGAACCAACATAAACTGGAAAGTCGCCGAACGGGGCATTGGCATTGGCTTCTTCAAGTGCCCAATTGGGCGAGCCTAAATCCGCACCCGGAGCTGGTATCGGATACGGCTGGAGCAACTCACTATTAAAATAGCGCCGAAAGCCAGTTAGGTCAGTGATAGCCGAATAAGTCAACGTGTGAGTTTGAAGGTCGCTACCGCTGTTGTCAAATAAATAATCTTGACCGTGATAATTAGCCGGCAAATTAGGGTTGTCGGGCAATTGCGGGATACCTAACCCGTGATAAGCCACATAAGACGCTCCGTCCATGTCTCGATAGCCAGTGTGATTAGCGTTAACCACCCAAGTGCCATAATAAGTGTTAAAGTTAGCCGATGTTTCCATAACAATGCCCACATCGTGAGTTTGGCGAATAATAAACTCGACCGTGATTTGGTCATAGGTGCTAAGGGCGAGGTCGCCGTTGCTGATGAGATAGTCGTCCACCCCGTCGAGGCTCAAGACATTGCCGTTAAAAGTCGGCAAAGCGCCGCTGGCGTTGGCCGACAGCAGCAGGTTCGGTGCATTAGCATTTCCAGTCAGGTTCACCCAAGTGGTGGCAGTGTCATCGTGTTGGTCGTCGCCTAGGCCCACGTTGTCGAGCCCGTCGAAGTGAGCAATCAGCCCACTTTGCTCATAATCGCTAGTTTTGGCTTTATCCGGAAACCCCGTCCCCTTAATCGTCAGCCAAGTATACCCCGTCGTCGGCCCAGTGGTGGGGCTAATACTAGTAATTGACAAACCGCCGGCGGCGCCAACATTCTGAACCTGAGCTCGAACAATAAAGAAAGCGCCCGCGCCTATCACACCAACCACCAAAAACAACTTTCCCACCAAGCTCCCCCGTCGGTTGCATCTCACAACGACACCTCGCTGCCGATATGACTCCTCCCGCCTTATTATCATTACATAACCAGTATAATACAGGTGGTTTTATTTTGCAATGAAAACAAAAACACTTTCCTATCTTTATGCACAGTCGACGCCTCATTCATCTGACACCCTCAAGCCCCCCGTTCACCGCCACCATAATCACCACCGAGCCGGCATAAGAACAAGCCGCCAAAACAAAAAAGACGCTTTCGGCGTCAAAATCTGCTAGTTTTTCTGAATTAGTGCGATTCTACCAAACCGCTCGAACCCATTTTAGCACGAAAATAGAAAAGTAGAAAAACCAAAAACCAAGCCAACCCGCCACGCCCAATTTACTATTTACCAAATAGTAAATTGGGCAAAAACCTAAAAACCCGAAAAATTAGCAATTTATTAAAAACTCGGCGGGAATCAAAAGCCGGCTTCGCCGGCTAAATTATTTAATTCGTGGTGGATTATGTGGGGTTTGGTTTAAGGTCGTGTCTTTTTTAGTTAAAAAAGCACGACCGAGTGGCGAGCCTACATGAAATGGGTTCGGATTTGCGAATAGAAGTCCACCATATTTAGGATTTTTCTCCGAATTTTGCAGAGGAGTTTTATCACGGATACTCTTGTCTCGTCCCCAATGTTGCTCTTTGCCTGCCTCTGTGCCAAAATTAAATGTTGCGTTTTGTTCTCGCTCGGTCAAAGAGTTGATTAACCCGAACATTTTATCAAAATTATCGTTCGCTGATTTGATTAACTCCGCTTTATTCTTTGCTCTTGCCATGTGGTATATTGTAGCAAAAAGCCGCCGAAGCACAATAGTTTTGCTATTTATCTTTTGTGCCGATGATCAAATATGATGCATCTTTTTCAATTTCCACGATTTCAACCGAATAACCATTGGCTTTCGTTTTCCCCACGACTTCGTCAAGCGTGAATTTATTATAGCCGTCTTTTGCGTTAGACAACTTGTCCAGACGTTCTTTTGTATAGAAAGCATTGATAAACTGCCCGCCGTCTGTGAGTTTTGATTTTATGGACTGCAAACCATTATCCATACTATCCCAAAAATAAAGTGTGTTTATCGTATAAATTATGCCAAACTTTTCATCAAATGGTATGTTTTCCGCCGTGCCATCTTCAAGTTTTACAATACCGTCTTTTATGAATTTATTATTGCGTTTTGCTGCTTGTTTAATCGCCGTTGCTGACGGATCAACACCAAAACAAAGCGTAGATTTCTTTGCAACTTTTCTTAGCAATTGGCCAGACCCAAAACCAATTTCTAAAACCTTTTTCTTTTCGTCAATATGATTGTAAGTGGCAGTCCATAATTTATGGTTGAATATAGGCATAATTGTTCCCATACAAAATCTACCCCAGAAACCGTCTGGATTATGGAATTGCTTGTCGATAAATTTTGCCAATGTCATTTGTTGACCTCTTCTTTATTATAGCATAATCCTGTTTTACGGCGAAGCCGGCAATTATTCCACTTTCCCTTTTACGGTTTTTTGGGTCGGGGACAAAAACCGCAAACGCCTTTGGTTTCGGGGCGACTGTTTCGGCGGGTCGGGTCGGGGGCGACCCGCCGAATAAAATTGCTTCGCAATTTTTTATTTCAGCTTTTTAATTTTTTGTTGTAAAATGAGTTCGTGCGAGATCGTAAAATCGCACCATTTCATAAAAATCCGAGTTCTTGCCGCCCGAAAGGGCGGTTTTTGGCTTTGCGGCGCTGAGCGCCAGCCAAAGCAAAAACCGCCCACTTGGGCGACAATTTCCAATCTTTGCAGTTTCTGGTGCGATTTTACGAAACCGCTCGAACCCACTTTACCACAAAAATTAAATTACCAAAGTTTCAAGGCACGCCCCAGCCCCACACTTAAAATTAAGCGAGGGGCTAAAACCCCATAAAACCCCGAAAAAAGTAATGCCCCTGCGAACAGGGGCGACATCCCGAAGGAACTTACATTGCAAGTATAGCAAAGTTATGGCGCCGTGTCAATGGGCAAATCGCTAATTCTTTCCGTCCAACCACTCTCGTAAAGCCTTTGCCTCCTCCGACCGCAAACGCCGTGCCAGTTCCACAATCACACTCTCATCATAATATCGAGTCTCATACAACTTCCCGTCGTCCGCCCGATGCGCAATTATTTCACTAACTGCCTTCTTGTTCAAAGTTTTATCAGCAAAAATGTCCTTCAACTGCTTCCGCACAGTTGATACGTCCACCCCATATAACCGAGCCAACATTTTCGCGGTCATCAACACATCACGGTCTCGCCGAGCAGTTACAACTTTTTCACCAACTGAGTTAACAAACTCGTCAAAAACCAAATCGTCCGACAGTCGCACTTCATCACTTAGTCCCATTTTATCACTCATTTCGTAAACTCCTTTCGCTCCTAATTTTACCACGCTATTGCCGTAAAAGTAACGCCCCCAGTATAAGAACAGGCCGGCAAAGTCCAGTCAACCTTTGTGCCGAACCACACCACCGTATCCTCGCCCAGCGTCAAATCAGTCGCAGTACCCGAACCACCAATTACCGCCCCGCCAGTAGTTAAACCCGTCCAATTAGTCGCAGTGGTCGGCGTAGTCGGACTGAGCGGGTTAGCGTCCACCGCATACCCCCAATGGTTATCGCTCATCAACCCCGCCGTCGCCGGCAACGCCAAAATCTTCTTGCTCGTATCGCTCACACAACTCAAATCCACATCATCCGCATGAACGCTCAAATTATACCCCGTCGGATTGTCGGTTTTTACGTTAACTGTTAAATTACCCGAGATCAGCTCACTAGGCACGCCACCCATACCGAAATCATCACTGTCAACATAAATCTCAATAAACGGCTGTTGGCTGGTATATTCATATTGGCCTGCCAGCACGAACTGCATGGCGGCCGCATCCACCGTCACATCGACAGTCCCGGCAGCGTGAGCCGAAGTGGTGCAAGTAATCGCTGTAGCAGTAACAGCCGTGACCTCGCAAGGGCTGCCGCCCAAATCGACCGTCATTGGCGTCGCCTGCACAGGTTCAATTCGGGCAAAACCATTGCCGAGATGTCCCGTTTCAGTTGTGCCATCAACAGCGGGAATACTCACATTTCTGCCACCGAGAGTAGTAGCATTAGTCAAGAAATAATCTGCACCAACTTGATAACTTGTTGGCACTTGAGCAGAGGCAGTCAAAACAAATCCCGAACCGCCGCCACTGGCATACTGGGCGCCACCTCCGCCATACCAACCGCCGCCGCCACTAGAACGGTCACCGACACCACCCCAACCAAAACCACCGTTAGTACTGCTAGTTTGAGTTCCGCCATTAGTGGTGCTACCGCCGCTACCCTCGCCAGTTAAACCGCCACCGTAACCAGCATTGCCATGGTTATACAGCGAACCACCACCGCCGCCCGCCACGATAAAACGATGCCACGCCGTGTCGCCGCCAATCCGCATATCAGTGGCGCCACCACCATAACCATTGTTCCAATCAGTTACCGCCCCACTAGTAACTTTGCCTTGGTTGGTATTAACTTCATAGGCGTTCCAACCGTTGTAAAGGGTTTGGCCATTGCCACCCGCTTGACCGACATAAACTAAGACTTCTTCGCCGGCCCGTAAGAGAACCTCGCCGGTGCTATAACCACCACGTCCATATCTGGTTTGACAGCCACTGGCGTTGTCACGACAACCGCCTTGCGCCCCCCAAACTTCCAGCCGATACCAAGCAGTCTTGGGGGCAATGAATGATTGCGGCGCCCCAGTATAAGCAAACTCACTCATCGGAGTATCAAACGTCGAGATCAAATCAAGATTAGCACCACTAATAGTGACGGTTTCGCCACCATCAATTGAACCACGATTTGGGCTAATAGACGTAACAGTCGGCTGAATATAAGTATAAGCATCAGACAGAGTTTGGCTGATATCCGCGATATTAACTTCTACATCGACCGTACCGACAGTGTGGGCCGGTGTGGTACACAAAATCTCCGTGTCGCTAACCCTCAAAATCGGGCAATCTTGCTCGCCAACAATAACAGTACCAGACGACAGCACGAGACTAATCCGAGCATAGCCATCACCATAGTTGCCAGCGAATTGTCCGTTTCCCGCACCACTCACATCTGAGCCGTTGCCGCCAACCATCACTGCCTTATTGAATGTCCGACCAGAATAATGAATAGAGCAACTATTGTCGCTCGTGCCAGTTGTACAACCAGCTTTAGGCGTGCTATCGCTGGCAGAAGTAATCGCCACCGAGCCGGTGTAGCCCGAAATATAGCCCGAGCCGCCCCCGCCAGCTTGACGATTCCAATCTTGCCTACCACCACTACCGCCACCATAGTAACCCCCGCCACCACCAGCCCCAAAGAACCGATCGCTACCATAACTGTAACCACCATTGCCGCCCTGTCCAAATTGGCCGGCGGTCGCTCCTGCTCCACCAGCGATTTGGGTCGCTCCACCACCACCGTTTGCTCCAGCACCACCAGTTAGCCCACCAGCGTAACCACCAATTCGGATTACATTCTGATTAGTAGCATACTCGCCCCCGCCCCCGCCGCCAGCCACCATAATTCGTGAACGTAAACTACCCACATCATTCCAAGCGCCCCCAATTAGCCGAAAATCTGTGGCACCGCCACCTGAACCGCCAGAACCAGGGCCAACCGGATCACCACCATCAACAGCCCCTTTGCCGCCGCCGTTGAATGTGGCGGGGACGGAATAGTCTGACGTAGATTTGGTAATGTTACCGGCCTGGCCAACATAAACATAAACTATATCGCCGGCCGTCAAACTGATCTCGCCGCTACTATAACCGCCGAGTCCGCCCGTCGCTCCAGCGGAAGTGCCACCCTGTGCGCCCCACGCCTCAAACCGATAAACTCCGTCTGTCGGCGCGGTAAAAGTTTGTACGTCGCCAGTATAAGCGAAATCTGTAGTATTCGCCAGAAACCCACTGCCGGTGATGGTCAATATCTCACCACCGCTGGTTAAACCACGGTTTGGCGTAACACTATCAATCGCCCAACTGTCCGCATTAACGACACTAGAAGAACTAAGCAGCCCGCAAGCCGCGGGGGCTACTAGCAACAAGACTACGCCAAGAATGAGCCGCCAACCACTTTTCAAGATGCTAGGCACGCTCATACTAAACTCCTCTGTCGGGTGGATAGGGTGGGGCTACGAGAGATATCCCTCGCCACCTCTGGCGAGAGATGGTAGGGGCGGCGCGCCGAGAGAGAGAGAGAGAGAGAGAGAGAGAGAGAGAGTTGAAGCGCAGCGGAAATCCCTCACTTCTTTGCGGAGCAAAGTGGTGAGGGAAGAGAGAGTAGAACCCACCGCAAAACTAGGCTTAATCTGCCTTAAATCCCCCTGATGATGCTTACTCTCTGTCATATACATAAACATTATAACATACGTTGTAAATACTCACAACTCGGAAAAGTAAAAAGTTTCCTTTTCTCTCGTTTGCTCGTATTTATAGCACTTTTTGTGAAAAAGCAAACATAGTTTGTTGGGAATGGCGTTGTTGCATAATTATATCGCCCCCGTCAAAGAGGCTTTGCTGTTCGCCGAGTGCAGCCAAATCGGTTAAGGCTGAAGGGTGTGGGGTGCCCACACCTTAACCGATTTGACGTGAAACGTACTCTTTGACGGGGTGATAATTATGCAACAATACCGTTGGGAATATGTGGTTTTGGAGTGGAAATTGTGTTTTCCCCAGTTCGTAACCAACTATTGGGCGGTTTCTCCTCTGTTGTCTTGCCATTTTGCCCTCCAGTATGTAACTAAACCCACCCT